>JBHENV010000093.1:0-8473 GCA_046261895.1 Candidatus Limnocylindria bacterium | reverse complement strand
TTCGAGGGCGAGGAGCGAGGTCGCGCGATCGGTCTCTGGGCGTCCGGCACCTCGGCGACATCGATCGTGGGGCCGCTCGTCGGCGGCTTCCTCGTCCAATCGGTGAGCTGGCGCGCCGCGTTCCTGATCAACGTCCCGCTTATCGCGATTGCGCTGTGGGCCACAGCGAAGGTTCCGGAGAGCCGCGACAGCGACGCGCGCGGCGATTTCGACTGGCTTGGCGCCGGCGTCATCGCCATCGGTGTCGGTGGCCTGGCCTTCGGGGCCACGCGCGGACAGGAGCAGGCGTGGCAGGACCCGATCGCGTGGGCGGCGCTGGGCATCGGCGCTGTGGCCATCGTCGCGGTGCCGATTCTCATGCTGACCCGACCGAGGCCGCTGGTCCCACCGAGCCTCTTCGCGTCGCGCAACTTCACCGTCGTCAATCTCTCGACGTTCGTCATCTACGGCGCCCTGTACGTGACGCTGGCCTTTCAGCCGCTCTTTCTGCAGGGCACGCTCGGCTACTCGCCGCTGGGCGCGGGGGCCATCGGGATCCCGATCGCGCTGATGCTCACCTTTCTCTCGACCCCGGCCGGGCAGTTCTCGGCACGCTTCGGGCCGCGACTGTTCATGACCGTCGGTCCCCTGGTGATGGCCGCGGGGCTTTTCTGGCTGGCGCGCATCCCGGCCACCTCCGAGCCGTGGCGAGCCGACCTCGGCGAACTTGCGACGCTCGTGCCGCCGGGCTCGGCGCTCGTCGACGTGCTGGTCGGGCTCCTGGTGTTCGGAGTCGGCATCAGCATGCTGGTCGCGCCGCTCACTACCGCGTTGATGAGCTCGATCCCGGTGCGGAATGCCGGCCTGGGCTCTGCCATCAACAACGCCGTCAGCCGCGTCGGCTCGCCGCTCGTAAGTGCCGTGCTCTTCATCGCCATCACGGCGGCCTTCTATCCGACGCTCGCCGGGCTGGTGCCTGGCCTCGACGTCAATGATCCGGAGGTGCGTGAGCAGGTACAGCCACTGACGAGCCCGCCGGACGGGACTGATCCGGCCCTCGCCGATGCCGCGCGCCAGGCATCAACGGATGCGTTTCACCTGGCCATGCTCGTGGCCGCCGGACTCCTCGTCGCCGGCGCAGGCATGAACGCGGTAGGGATCCGGAACCCGCGGCGTGAGCGGGCTGATGCCGCCGCCGCCCGGGCCGAACCCGCGGGGCAATGACCGCCCGACTCACAGGCTGGTCCGAATTCCCTGGATTTCGCACGTCGGCCTGTCGCGTCAGAAGGGTCGCGGGCACCAGGGCGCTCGGTCGGTGCGGAAGAGTGCGTCGGCTCGCTCGACGCCGCCGGGCGCGAGCTCGCCGGTTCGTCCCGCGGCCGCCAGCTGCGCGAAGCTGAAGCCGCCGAGGTACGCCGCCGCCACGTCCGTCACGTCGCACGCGAGGTCCGCCGAGTCCGTGGTCGGCTCCACGTACGGGATGCCGGCTTCCACGGTGAGCGACCATCGGCCGTCGTTCCAAGGGCAGAACTCGTCGGCGACCTCCAGCACCACGCGTCCGTCGCCGCGGTAGCGCCGCGCGGCGAGCGCCGGGGGGAGGTCGACGATCCGAAGCCAGAGCGCGTCGCCGAGCGTCATCTCCAGCTTTCGAGGCTCGGCGGCGGCGAGGAGAATCGGGTCGTCCACCGCGTTGTTCCACGACTCCACGCGGCTCATGAGATCGATGTCCAACAGATAGCGCCACAGGTCGAGGTGAGCGGCAGGCGTGGCCGCAAGCAGGTCGAGGACCGAAACCTCGCTCGCGTCGCCCCCACGGATGGCGTAGCGGGCATAGCCATCCACGGTGCCACTGACGTCGTGGAGGACGTTGAACGGCGCGCCGCGCCCCCTGCGCCACTTCTCGGGGAAGTAGAAGACCTCGGCATTCCAGAATTCGGGCGAGTGGCTGAAGAAGCCCGGGCGAGTGGCCCGCACGCTCTCGAGGACCGGCGGAAAGGCGACCCGCGCCTCGTCGTCCGACACCATCCGGATCTGCCCGCTGAAGTCGTGCGTCCGACGGAACGCGTTGCGATGGCGGTCCACCTTCACGCTCGCCTTGAGCGACGCGAGCCCATATCCGAAGCGCTGGTAGATGCCGCCCTCGGATGCCCACAGCACCGCCAACGGCTCGCCACGCCGATGCACGTCGTCGATCTGCAGGCGCATCATGCGACGGAGCGCACCGCGGCGCCGATGTGTCGGCTGGACGCCGACGGTGGTGACGCCCGCCACCGGCAGCACGCCACCCGGTACGGTCAGGTCGAAGCTGATCGCGGCGGCGTTGCCGACGATCCGGTCACCGTCGTACGCGGCGATGGCGCGATCGAACTCGAGCACCGATTCCCAGATCGGCGCCGCCTCGTCGCTCAGATGATCGCCGAACCCGATCCCGATCGAATTCAGGAACGCACGTCGGTCACCCTCGAATGGGCGGACATCAATCTCCACGTCGCCGATTATGGCGTGGGACCTGCTCTATCATCCGCCCGATGCTCCCGATCGGCGATGAAAACGAGCGAGGCCAAGGTCCCGCCTTCATCAGCCTTGCGTTCATCGCGCTGAATATCGCGGTCTTCCTGCTCCTGCAGGGCGCCGGCGGGCCGAGTGGCGAGGAGTTCACCTACGGCTACAGCGCCGTTCCGTTCGAGATCACGAACGGGGTCGACCTCGTCGAGCCCGAGCAGATCACCGTCGACGGCTCGCCGTTCCAGGTCCCACAGGAGCCAGGCCCCGCGCCGATCTGGCTCACGCTGCTGTCGAGCATGTTCATGCACGGCGGCTGGCTGCACATCGGCGGCAACCTGCTCTTCCTGTGGATCTTCGGAGACAACGTCGAGCATCGCATCGGGCACATGCCGTACCTGGCCTTCTACCTGGTCGCCGGGGTGATCGCCAACTTCGCCCAGATCCTCGTCGAGACCCACTCGATCATCCCGACGCTCGGGGCATCAGGCGCCATCTCCGGCGTGATGGGGGCCTACCTCGTCATGTTCCCGACGAACCGGGTCACCGTTCTCCTCCTCCGATTTCCGATGCGCGTGCCGGCGCTGGTGGCCATCGGCCTGTGGGCGGCCTTTCAGTTCGTCAACGGCATCGGCGCCTTCGCCGTCACCGAGCAGACCAGCGGCGGCGTGGCCTACATGGCGCACATCGGTGGATTCGTCGCGGGGGTGGTGGCCGGCCTCTTCTTCCGGGTGATCTTCCACAGCCCGCGACGGCCGCGTGGCGCGCCGGCATCGGCGTACGGGTGAGCGTCGCCGATGAGGCAGCGGGGCTCTTCGGCCCCGGCTCGACGTCGTGGCTCATCGACCGCGAGCTGGTGGTGCTGGCTGGCGGCTCGTGCGCGCTGCTGATGCAGGCGGCCCATCCCGCCGTGGCCGCCGCGGTGGTGCGGCACTCGACCTACGCCACGGACCCATTCGGCCGGCTGCTGCGGACGCTGGAGAGCAGCTTCGACGTCATCTTCGGGAGCCGGTCCACCGCCGAGGCCGCCATCCGCCGCATCAACGCAATCCACCGCTCGGTGCGCGGCACGATGTCCGACGGAACGCCGTACGACGCCCGCGATCCGGAGGCGCTCCTGTGGGTCCACGCCACGCTGATCGATACGGCGCTCCGCGTGTACGGGCGCTTCGTCGCGCCGTTGTCGCTGGCAGACGAGCAGGCATACCACCGAGAGTCGGGTCATGTCGCGAAGCTGCTCGGGGTGCCCGAGCGCCTGCTGCCGCCGACCATCGACGATCTGCGACGGTGGATGTCGGACCGCATGGCGGATGGGACGGTGCAGGTCACGTCGGACGCACGACGGATCGCCCGGACCGTGCTCTATCCGGTTGGGATCATTCCCCGGGTTGCGTGGGATGCGGCGCACCTCATCTCGCTCTCGTCGCTTCCAGCGACGCTGCGCCGTCAATACGGCATCGGCTGGTCCGGGGCGCGGGAGCGCGGCGTCGAGCGCATGGCGCGCATGGCACGGGGAACCTTGCCGCTACTGCCGTCGCCCCTGCGCCACGCGCCGCAGGCTCGCGCTGCCGATCAGCGGCTGGCTCAGGCGGAGGGATCAGCGCGGTAGCTGCGCCGGGTTGCGACGTGACGGAACCCGAGGGTCTCCAGGTTCGCCGCCGATGCACCACCTTCGATCGCCGACGCTCCGATGAGGTCGGCTCCCAGCTGCCGGCGCGCTCGGCGCGGTGGCTGATGAGCGCTCGCTGGATGCCGCGGCCACGGTAGGACTCGAGCACCGAGCCGGCACGCAGCCATCCCATCCCGCGATGCAGATGCAGGCTTCCCGCTCCGACCGGTCGGCCATCGATCTCGGCCACGAACCGACGGTGGTGCGCGACCCGGGCGAGATGGTGCTCCAGATCCCGCCAGACGGTCGCGATCGTATCCGGCATGGCGCTGGCGGAGACGATCATCTCCGCCCATCGACCGAGCTCGTGGCGCGGCAGCTCTCGAATGCGGACCTCCCCGCTCATCGGCGCCTCATCGATCGGCTCGATCGCGTAGCGGGCCAGTGTCGAGTCGACGACGGCGTTCGGCCAGGGAGGATCATCGGTCAACAGCCAGCCCGTCACGGCACTCCCGCGAAAGTGGTCGAGGGCATGCCGGACCAAATTCGGCAGGAGCGCGAACCCGAGCGCCGAGTTGAAGACCGGTCCCGGAAGCTGTGGCGAGGCGGAAACTGCGATCTCGCCGTCGTGGAGGATCTGGATCGGGTAGCCGGCCGCGCGCGCCGCCTCCCAGAACGCGACCGCGCTCTCGCGCTCGGCAGCGTCCAGCCGAATCGCGATCGTGAACCGCTCGGCGTCATCGGTCGTCGGAGGCTGGAGCCGGATGCGGTCGCCGGGTCGAACCGTGCCCTCGCGAACCACCCGAGCGTACATGCGACTGTCGGTGGGGTGTGCCTTGATCGAGAGGCGGCCGAAGCGCAGATCAGAAAACGAGTGGCGGATGGTGCGGCATGGGTTCGTCGGCTGCGAGATCTCCAGGACGACCTCGCCACCGATGGCCAGGCGCGTGCCCACCGCGAGCGAGGAGACGTCGAAGCCCGAGACCGTCAGGTTCTCGCCGGTCGATCCGGGCCGGATCGGATGCCCCTCCGCCGCAACCCGTCGAATCGCCTCGATCCCCAGGATGGACACCGCTCGGTGCGGACCACCGTGGACCGTCTCGGCGCGCTGTCGGTCCCCCTCGACGCCGCGATGGGTGACGCGCGCTCCATCGACCGGCAGCTTCGGTACTCCGCCCGCCGACACGTTGATCCGCAGGAGCCGACCGTCGCTCATGGCGTGATCGTACCGGTGGGATGGAGCCTCCGCTCGCCCCAGATTCATACGGCAGCGGCGCGCAGTGCACGCGGGTGCCCTGGGGTCACCACGCCGCACATCGAGTGTGAATCTGGTGCTGCCGGCAACGTCGCGAGCCCTGGGCGTCGCCCGGGGGTGAGTGTGGTGATCCGACCACTGGCGACCCTCTCGCGCGTCGACTGGGTGTGAATGTGGGCCGGCATGCGGTTGCGACGTGGGCCTCGACGACCGTCATGGTGATCGACGGCTATCATGGCGGCGCCCGCTCCCCCGGCCCCACCGAGCGGTGAGAGGAACCCGATCTTGACCCGATTCGCCAAGCTGGCGGTCGCCGCTGCCGTCGCGACCTTCGTCCTGATCGCCGTAGGCGGCCTGGTGCGCGCCACCGACTCGGGGCTCGGCTGCCCGGACTGGCCGCTCTGCTTCGGCGATTGGCTGCCCCCGGCCGATCTCCACGCCTGGATCGAGCACAGCCACCGGCTCACGGCGGCCGTCTTCGTCGGGCCGCTCGTCGGGGCCGTGGGACTCATCACCGTCTTCACTCGTCGTCGCCGTGACCTGCCGCTGCTGGCGGCGGCGGTCGTGGCCGGCGTGCTCGTCATCGTGCAGTCACTACTCGGCGCCGCGGTCGTGCTCCAGGGCCTGGCCGCCGAGCTCGTCACCGCCCACCTGGCCATGGCGCTCACCGTTTTCGCCGCCGTGATCTTCATCGCCGAACGAGCCACCCATGGACCGATGCCGGCCGCGCAGGCGCGACCGGGGCTGACCCGCCTGCTCGGGCTCACGGCGATCGCAATCTTCGCGCAGATGCTGCTCGGCTCGTGGGTCACCGGCCAGCATGCCGGGCTTGCCTTCGCGGACTTTCCGCTCATGAACGGCTCCGTCCTGCCGGCCATCGCCGGCGACGAGCAGGCGATCCACCTGGCGCATCGGCTCATGAGCCTGGTCGTGGCGGGCTTGGTGGTCTGGTCCGCGCTGGCGATCCACCGCTCGACCGAGGGTCGGCTGCCAAGGTTGCTGGCCGCGGCGATGGTCGTGCTGGTCGTTGTGCAGATCGCGCTCGGCGGCCTGAACGTCGTGTCCCGCCTCTCCGCGCTGTTCGTGGTGCCGCACCTCGCCGTCGGTGCCGCCATGTGGGGCACATCGGTGTGGCTCTGGCTCAGCAGCCGCCGCCTGCGGATCTCGGACGTTGCTGCGCCTCGGGCTCATCAGCCGGGCCCGATGGACACCGTTCGCACCTACGTCGCCCTGACGAAGCCTCGGATCATCGAGCTGCTGCTGGTCACCACCGTGCCGACCATGGTGCTCGCCGAGCGTGGCATCCCGTCGTTATGGCTCATGGCGGCCGTCGTGATGGGTGGCACGCTGGCGGCCGGCGGCGCGAACGCCATCAACATGTATGTCGATCGCGACATCGACGATCTCATGCGGCGCACCCGGCACCGCCCGCTTCCGCGCCATGCGGTCCGGCCCGCCGCCGCGCTCTGGTTCGGCATCGGTTTGAGCGTGGCCGCTTTCGCGTTCCTGACGCTTACCGTCAACTTGCTCAGCGCCCTGCTCGCGATGAGCGCGACCGCGTTCTACGTCTTCGTCTACAGCATGTGGCTGAAGCGCTCCACGCCGCAGAACATCGTCATCGGTGGAGCAGCGGGGTGCGTGCCGGTGCTCGTTGCCTGGGCCGCCGTCACCGGCGAGGTCGGCCTGCCGGCACTGGTCCTGTTCGGGGTGGTCTTCTACTGGACGCCGCCGCACTTCTGGGCGCTGGCACTGCGGTATCGCGGCGACTACGCGGCCGCCAGCGTGCCGATGCTTCCCGTGGTGCGCGGTGAGGTGGAGACGGCGCGCCAAATCGTGCTCTACACGGCCGTGCTGATCGCCGTCAGCCTGCTCCTGCTGCCGGCGGCCGGCATGGGCTGGGTCTACCTGGTGGCCGCGGTCGTGCTCGGCGGACTGTTTCTCGTCCAGGCGCTCCGGCTGCGGGCCGATGCGGCCGACGGCCGCGCGGCGATCAACCTGTTCCGCTACTCGATCACGTACCTGACGCTCCTCTTCGTCGCCGTGGCGGCCGACGCGCTGATCCGCATCCCGTTGAGCTGACACGAGGCAGTTGAAGGTCGAGCTGACGCTTACTCCCGCTGTGAGGCACGCTCGGCGGCAAGGCGGCGGTCCAACCGCACCGTTCGCCGGTCCTCGTGGCGCATCCAGAGCAGCACCACGATCATCATGCCGGCCAGGAAGGCGACGTCACCGACGACCCACATGATCACGCCGCCGAGCCCTTGATCGTCGAGCGGCGAGATTCCCCAGTCACGAGCGTTGGTGACGTAGTGTGGGTAGAGGACGGTCGACGCCGACATGAGGGCCACCCCCAGGAACGAGTTCTGGGGCATGGCCAGGAAGAGGTAGAGCAACCGGACGGGGTGAGGCAGCCGCCAGGGAGACGGATCGGCGCCGACCACCGGCCACCAGAACAGAAGCGCCGCGCCCAGGAAGGAGGCGTGCTGCAGGTAGTGCAGAGCCACGTTCTCGAGCGCATCGTCGTACAGCACGCTGAAGTGCCAGCCCCAATTGACCGCCGCGAATAGCACCCACGCGATGACCGGGAACGAGAGCACGTGCACGATCCGGCTCTGGAGCACCGGCAGCAGTCGCCTCCGAGCCGATGGGCGGGCAACCCGCAGCGCCAGCGTGATCGGGGCTCCCGCCAGCAGGAGCGGCGCGGCGACCAGCTCGAGGAGCATGTGCTGGACCATGTGGACGCTGAAGAGCGCGCCCTCGTATGCCTCGATCGGCGACAGCAGCGCGACGCCGATCGCGGCCAGGCCGCCCATGAACAGCCACGACCGATACGCCGGCTGGCGATTCGCCGGATGGGCCATGTTCACGCGCCGGACGGCCCAGACGTACGCCGCGGCGGTGAGCACGAGTCCGAGCAGAGCCATCGGGTCGAAGGTCCATTCCAGCAGGACCCCGGGAGGCTCGGGGGCCGGGACGTCCGCGCCGTGCGCGAGCACGGAGCCAGGGACCGCAAGGAAGCGGAATGCCAGTGCGAGGACGAGGACACGACGCATCGGCTCCATTCTCGCCGGAATGTCATGGAACCGCCCGACCGTCATCCGCGTCCAGCGCGGCATGAAACGATCGCT
>JBHENV010000092.1:0-11542 GCA_046261895.1 Candidatus Limnocylindria bacterium | reverse complement strand
CATCGCGCCTGGGTCGAGATCGACCACGCGGCGATCCGCCTGAACCTGGACCTCATCCGCCGCTCGGCGGGCGCGGCCCGTGTGATCGGCGTCGTGAAGGCGAATGCCTACGGTCATGGCGCCGTGGCGGTCGCCAGGACGCTGGTGGGGACGGGCGTCGAATCCCTCGCGGTGGCGACCGTCGACGAGGCGATCGAGCTTCGTGAGGCGGGCATCGACGTCCCGCTGCTCGTGCTGTGGGGAATCGGCCCGGATGAAGCCTCGATCGTCGCCGATCAGGCACTCGAGCCGATCGTGTACGACGACCGGGCGGTCGATGTGCTGGAGACGGCCGGCGCGCGCGGCGGCGTGCGGATCGGCGTGCACCTCAAGGTCGACTCGGGCCTCGGCCGGCAGGGCGCCACGCCCGACGAGGCGGCCGTGCTCGCCACCAGGGTCGCGCGCAGCCGCCACCTGCGCCTGGCAGGCACGATGAGCCACCTTGCGGTTCCCGGCGAGGACGATGCTTATACCGAGGTGCAGGCGCTTCGCCTGGCGCGCGTCCTCGACGCCATGCGGTCTGCCGGTGTGGACCCCGGGCTGGTGCATGTGAGCGCCAGCGGAGGACTGCTGGCCGGTGCCGTGACCGGCGCGGATGCGGTCCGGCCCGGGCTGGCGCTCTACGGCCTTCGTCCCGCCTGGGCGGCTGACCGCGATACCGGCCTGGTCCCGGCGCTGACCCTGCGGGCGCGGCCGCTTCGCATCTTCAATCTGCCCGCCGGCGAGGGCATCGGGTATGGGCTCCGCTTCCGGGCCGCCCGCGACACGCGGATCGCGACCCTGGGGATCGGCTACGGCGACGGCTGGCCACGCGCCCATGCGAACAACGGCTGGGTGCTCGTCCACGGACGACGGGCGCCGATCGTGGGGGCCGTCAGCATGGACGGGCTGACCGTCGATCTGGCCGGGATCGATGATGTAACCTACGACGACGAGTTCGTTCTGATCGGCGAGCAGGACGGCGCCCGGATCACCGCCGACGAGGTGGCCGCCGAGCGACGCACCATCAACTACGAAGTTACGACCGCGTTGCGCGAGCGTCTCCCGCGGCTCCATCGGGGAGTCGACTGACCGCCCGCGCCGACCCGGGAACGAGGGTACGCATGGCAGGACAGATCGAGATCGACGTCTGGCAGGGCGAGCTCGCTGAGCTCGAGGTCGACGCGCTCGTCGTGTCGGCGAACGAGTCCCTCTTCATGACGGCGGGGGCAGCCGCGTCGGTGAAACGCCACGGCGGTGAGGAGATCGAGCGCGACGCCGTCGACCAGGGGCCGACCGAGCCGGGCACCGCCATCGCCACCCAGGGCGGGTCACTGCCCGCGGTCTACGTCATTCACGCCATCGGCGTCGGGCATGACCGGATCCCCGACCGAGAACGGCTCGTCGCCTCCATTCGCACGGCGCTCGCCTTCGCGGAGCCGCTGCAGCTGCGGCGGATGGCCTTCTCGCTGATTGGCGTCGAGCACGGAGCATTCACGGCTGACCAGGCGGCGGAGCTGCTCATCGGCGAGCTCACCGCTTCGGCCACCGAGCGTCCGATGCTCGACTCGATCGTCATCGCCACGACCACTGCCGCCGAGACGCAGGCGGTCACGAACGCCCTGGCCGCTCGACGCGCGCACGTGACGTGAGGGGCGATCCGGCGCGACGGATCGCCGCGGAGCTGGACCGCCGGGGGCTGGCGGCTCCCGCGCGCCTGCTTTTCGACGCTCATCGGCCCCTGAGCCTGCTGCTCGCCGACGCCGGGGCCGCGCTCGACCCGCTGCTCCGGATGGTCGGCAGCCGAACGATGGAGGACCTTCGGCACGTGCTCGGGGACGACACCGGCATGGATCGTGTCATCGCCGCCCTCGACGAGGCAGGGGAGCGTCATGCCGAGCCCGGCTGAGCTGTTGGGTCGCCTGGTCCGCTTCGTCGGCGAGATCCTCGGAGCGTCCTCGCTGCGATTCGAGATCGGTCCCACGCTCGTCGTGCTTGGCGTCCTCCTCGTCCTCCTTCAGCTCGTGGCGCGGCCGGTCAGCCGCTGGGTGACGTCCGACGCCGCCGGGCTGGCCGGCGTCGGTCGCGCGATGGCGCTGGCGGCCGAGTCGGGCACCGACGCGGTCGTCTCGCTCGGGGGCGCTGGGCTGACCCGGACGACCGACGCGTTCGGCCGGCTGCAGACGCTCGCCGCGCTGCCGATTCTCGGGCACGTGGCGCGCGCCGCAGCGCGGAGCGGGGTGCCGCTCCGGGTGCTCACGAACGATCCCCTGGCCGGCGTGGTGGCGAGCGCCACCGTCGAGGCCGCGCATGCAGCCACCACCACCCGCGAGCGCCGGGGTCGCTCGCGGATCGTGATGGTGGGGGAGGGGCGTCCCGCGATCGCCGGCCTGGCGATGACGGCGCGCGCGCGGCCGGCCGCGGCATTCGCGCTCGGCTCCCTGCGCGAGGAGGCGCTGCTGCATCTCGACGGGCTGCGCGGCGGCGCCGGCTCGCTCGCCTCCGCGAGCGCGGAGGACGCGCAGGCATCGTCGTTGCTGCTGGGAGGCGGAGCTGCCCTGATCGGTCCCCAGCCGTTCCAGGCCGGGGCCGACCTGCGCTCCGGCGCCGAGGAGCGGACCATGGTCATGGCAGCGAATCGTCTCATCGGTCTCGCGATCCTCGTGATCGGGGTCGGATCGATCCTGGCCCTGACCGGCATCGCCGACCTCGGGGAGCTCCTGGCCGGGACCGGACGCGGGTGAGGCGTCCGACCATCACCGCGCTGGTCGTTCTCATCGGCCTGTTGCTGCTCGTCGACCTGCTGATCGTCAACAGTTCCCTCGGCCAACTCGCGGGGATCGTGGTCGAGGCGGCGATCCTCGTGGCGGCGGGCATCGCATTGGCCGGAGTCGCCGCGCTCGGCACACGGCGGATCGGCGACCTCTGGCGCCGCCGCGGCGATCCGGTCGGGGCCGCCCTCGTCCTGGCCGGCATGGCCGCCATGCTTCTCGCGGGGCTACGACCCGGCTCATCGGGAACCAATGATCCCGCCGTCCAATGGCTGATCGTCGCCCTCCTGGTGCCCATCGGCGCGACCCTGTTCGGCCTTCTCTTCGTCTCCACCCTGGCTGCCGCCCGGCGGTCGCTCCGAGCGGGCAGCAGCGAAGGGACGCTCCTCGTCGCGGCGGCGCTCGTGACCACCGTCCTGCTGGTGCCGATCTCCGGTGCACTCGGCGACCGTCTCGCGGACGCCGCAGCCTGGTCGCTCGCCATTCCGATCGGCGCTGCCTTTCGGGGGCTCCTGATCGGGATCGCCATCCTCACGGCGGTCTATGCGGCCCGCACGCTGCTGGGGATCGGTGCCGCCGATGATTGACCGCGCCAGGCGCCTCAGGCCGCTGGCGCCAGCCATGGTCGTCCTCGCGCTCGCGCTCGCGTGGCAGCTCCCCGACGCCGGTTGGCTGCGCCTCTCGGCGTCCGACGGTACGACCGCCGATCGGATGACCACGGCGCTGGACCGGCTGCCCGACGAGCCGCGCATGCTCGTCGGCTTCGATCCTGACATCGGCACCTACGCGGAGATTCGGCCGACGGTGCGCGCGCTCCTCGCCGATCTGCTCGCGCGGGACGGTCGGCTCGCCGTCGTCAGCCTGACGGCCGAAGGTCGCGCGCTGGCATCCGCGGAGCTGGCTCGGCTCGCGCGCGGCCGGGCAAACGCCGACCGGCTGCTGGACCTGGGATTCATCACGGGCGCGGAGGCCGGCCTTGTCGATATCACGCGCGACATCCGGCTGCCCGACGGCGTCCCGGACAGCCTGTTCGCCGGGATGGTCGCGCGGGACGGGCTGGGAGCGTTCGATGGCATCGCCACGATCGGGGGGATCGATCTGGGGCCGCGAAGCTGGGTGGAGCAGGTGGCGCCACGAACCGGCGATCTGCCGATGGTCGCCGTCGTCCCGACGGTCCTGCTGCCGCAGGTGCAGCCGTACGTCGCGGGCGGCCAACTGGCGGCCGTGCTGGGCACCCCGCGAGATGGTGCCGCGTACCGGGAGAGCGTCGAGCTGGGCGATCTGGACCGCCTCCGCGAACCCTTTGAACCACGTTCGCTGCCGGTGCTCGTCGGCGTGCTCATCACCATCGCCGTCCTGGGGCAGGCACTCGGCACGCGGGTGATGGATGCGCTCCGAGCGATCCGGGCACGAGAAGCCGCATGAGCGGCTTTTTCGGCACCACCACGGCGGACGTGGTCGCCACCTGGGTCGCCGCTGTCGTTACGCTCGTCGTGCTCGGCGCGCTGCTCGGCGAGCGGCGTGTCTTCGGCTGGTCGCAGCATCTCCTCGCCGGGCTAGCGACCGGTTTCCTGGCGCTCATCGCGGTGAGGGAGGTGCTCGGGCCGCGCCTCGTCGAGCCACTCGCCGCCGATCCCGCCGGCCGCCCCGAGTTGTGGGCCGGCGTCGCCCTGGTGGCCACGGCCGCCGCCGCCCCATGGCTGCCGCGGCAGCTCTCGGCGATTCCCGCGTCGATCGCCATCGGATCGCTGGCGGCCTTCGCCCTGGGCGGCGCGGTGATCGGGACGCTGCTGCCCCAGATCGACGCTTCGATCGTGCGCTCCGGCGGGTCCGTGGCGGCGACGGTGGGTGGCGTCGTGGCGGCGGTCGTGACCGGCCTGATCCTGATCGGATTCCTGCATGGCATACCGCGCGGGCGAAAGCTGGCCGCGGCCGCCGGCACCGGGCGATGGCTGCTGATCGCGGGCATCGGCGGCTGGCTCGGCTTCCTGATCCTGTCGCGGCTGATCCTGCTGGTGGATCGGATCGGCTTCCTGCTGGGAGACTGGCTGGGAGTCGCGCGGTGAGCGTAACGCCGGTGCGTGCCGAGATGGCGCTGCTCCTCGATGTCGGTTCGGCGTGGGCCAAGGCGGGCGTGATCGGCCGGGTGCGTGGACGATGGCGGCTGGTGGCACACGCGGCACAGCCGACCGCGTGGGGCGCGACCGTGCTCCGCGAGGCCCTCGTCGATCAACTTGCCGCCTCAGCCGACGCGCGCCTCGTAGACCGCCTCGACCAGCTGATCGCCAACGCCAATCGGCTGGAGTGTCATACCGCTCGGCGGCCGGCACGGGTCGCCATCGTGGCGGTCTCGCGTGAGCTGTCAGGCAGCACCGCACGACGGGCGGCCGAAGCCGCGGGCTGGCAGATCGTCGAGATGGTGACCTTCGACGACGGGCGAACGCTCGCCGAACGGCTCGGCACGCTGCAGGCGGCGGAGGTCGATGCGTGGCTCATCGCCGGGGGCTTCGACGGCGCGCGCAGCCCGCGCGCCCTGGAGGCGGCGGCACTCGTCGCGTCATCCAGGCGGGCCGGCGGCGGACCGGTCATCTGGGCCGGTTCATCGGTGCTGGCCGACGAGGTGATTCGGCTGTTCGAGCCCGGATCGGCGATCTCGGTCGCCAACCCGCGACCAGACGCGCGGCACGAGGAGCCGGCCGCGCTACGGGACCACCTCGCCCGGCTGCTGCGCGAGGTCGTGAGTGCCGAGGACGACACGCACCTGTCGACAGTCGCCTTTCCGCGTGCCGTTGGTGCCCTGGCCAGCGCCACCGGCCTGCGCATCCTCGGCGTCGACCTCGGCGCCGGGTCGGCGACGCGTGCCCTGGCCGAGCCCGACGGGCGCGTTGCCAGCCGGGTCCACGCCCGAGGAGGGATGGCGGGAGTCGCCCTGACGCCCGGCGCCGCGGCGCGCGTCGCTCGACTGGCGGGTGACGCAGGCGAAGAGGCGACTGTCGCCGACCTCCTCCAGACGCTGCGCGCTCGACCGTCGACGTTGCCCCACACGCCCGAGGAGCTCTCCGCCACCCAGGCTGCTGCCCGGCTGCAACTTTCCGTCATCGCCGAGGAGAGCATGGCCGGTTCCCTCGACCTGCTGGTCGGGGCGGGACGGGCGATCGCTGGGGCGCCCCATCCGTCGCAGGCGGCGAGGATGCTGCTCGACGGCGTCAGGCCGCTCGGCGTGACGCAGCTGGCGATCGACGCCGCCGCCGTGCTCGGGCCGCTCGGCTCCCTGCCCGACGAGGAGATCAGGGAGGGGCTCTCGCTGCTCGGCGATGACCTGCTCGTTCCGCTCGGGACGGCCGTCGTCTGCCGCGGCGGAGAGCCGGGCCGAGTCGCCATGCGCGTCACGGTGCACCGGCCCGGGTGGCCTGCCCTGGCGCCGATCGAGCTGCGCAGCGGCCAGCTCCACGTGGTGCCGCTGCCGCGCGGCCAGGAGGCGGAGATCACCATTGAGCTCTTCGGCAGCGTGTCGCTCGGCGCTCCTCGCCGCTCGCCCCGGATCTGGGCCAGCGCGACCGGCGGATCGGTGGGCCTGATCCTCGATGCCCGTGGCGTGCCGATCGGCCTCCCGAAGCGCGGCGACGATCGGCGCGAGGTGCTGGCCGGATGGCGGGACACGCTGAGACGCGAGCCGGCCATCGGCGCCGAGCGAGTCGCATGAGCGTCATCCACCGTGTCAACATCCCGGTCGGCGGGAGACCGACGGTCGGCGTCGGCCATGCCGTCGAGCCGTCCGACGTGCTGGCCGAGCGGCGGTCACCCGGAGACGGCGTCGACCTGCCGGTGGCGCTCCCGCTCCGCCGTTCCGCCAGGGATGGCGCTGCTTGCCTGGTCGTACAGGCCGGCGACCTGCTCGATGCCGGGGCCGTCATCGCGCAGGATGAGCGCGGCCGCCAGGTGCGCGCGGCTCAGGCCTGCATGTTTCTGGGATACGACGACGCCGATGGGTCGGCCATGATCGCGCCGCTCGGTTCGAGCGAGCCGGTCCTCGGGCACGTCCGCGGCGAGGTGGTCGGCATCGAGCCCGACGCCATCGAGCTGCGCGTCGCCGGGGCGCTGGTGACCGGCGTCGGCGGCAGCGGCAACGCGGTGCATGGCGAGCTGCGCGTCGCCGTCCACGAGCCGGGTGATGAGCTTCGTGCCAGCGCCATCGATATCGGCGCCGCCGGCCGGATCATCGTCGGCGGATCGCGGGCATCGGCCGAGACCCTGACGCGCGCGCGTGCCATGGGCGTGGCGGGCATCGTGCTCGGCGGCATTCTCGACAAGGAACTGCGGGACTTCGAGGCAACGCAGCAGCGTCGCCGCGAGATCGGAGGAGTGCGCGGCGACTTCGCGGTGATCCTGCTCGAGGGGTACGGCAAGGTCGGCTTCGATCCCGGGCTCTTCGGCTGGTTCAGGGCGCACGAGGGTCGCATGGCCAGCCTGTTCGGCGCGGACGCTCGTCTCTACGTGTACGACGCCATCCCGCCACCTGCGCGCCGGGTGCTTCCGCGACCGGGAGATCACGTGGTCGCTCACCGCCGCCCCCACGCCGGGCAGGGGGGTGAGCTCGTTCGCGTGCTCGATCGGCTCCACGCGTTCGGCTCGGGCGTCGTTGGGCGCGCGGCGCTCGTTCGCTTCGAGAACGGGCAGACCACCGTCGTGCCGCTCGCCAATCTGGAGGCGACTCAGCCGTTCACCGGCAAGTGAGCGGCGCTTCCATATACTGGCCGCATGGAGCGATCGATCGCGTCCGTCGCGACCGCCGGGACCCGCGCCAGCCGCGACACGGACGAGACCCGCGAGCTCGGACGTCGAATCGGCGAGGCCGCCGTGCCCGGAACCGTGCTCGCGCTCATCGGAGAGCTCGGCGCAGGCAAGACGCTCCTGACAAAGGGCGTCGCCGCCGGACTGGGCGTCGGCGGCGTCGTGAACAGCCCAACCTTCATCCTCATGAACGAGCACGCCGGCCGGCTGCCGCTGTATCACATCGACGCCTACCGCCTGGACGAGGCGGAGGACGCATCGGCCGCCGGGCTGCTCGACGAGCGGCAGGCCGATGGCGTGACGGTGGTCGAGTGGGCCGACCGGCTCAGAGGCGTGCTGCCCTCCGAGCGGCTCGAGATCCGCCTCGAGACGCTGCCGGATGAGCCGATGCACCGCACCCTGCGCTGGACCGCACGCGGCACCGCGCACGCGCGTCTGGCGGCCGAGGCACTCACGGTATCGTGATCATCGCGATCGACGGCGCTTCGACCGATCAGTCGGTCGCCCTCGCCGCACCGGACGGCGAGCTGGTCGCGGAGGACACCTGGACCAGCGCTCGACGCCAGTCCGCCGAGCTGCTGCCACGCATCCTGGCCATGCTGGGCGACCGCTCGCTGCACGACACGACCCTGGTCGCCGTGGGCACCGGCCCCGGGTCCTTCACCGGTCTGCGAGTGGCGATGGCACTGGCCAAGGGCCTCTCGTTCGGGCTGCGCGTCCCGATCATCGGCGTGCCGAGCCTTGGCGCATGGCTCGACGCCGAGCCGGATGCGGCCGCAGCCGTCGGGCGTGCCGGTGCGCGGGACGCGTACCTGCTGGGGCGCGGGGACGCGACGCCCCGGATCGCGGATCGCGACGCGCTCTCCGGGCTGGGCATCGTGGTCGCGGCTGGCGACCTCGCCGCCGCCTTCGGTCTCGCGGATGCCCGACGACCGCGGGGCGCCCGGTCGATTGCCCGGCGGGCCGCGGAGCGGATGCGCGCGGACCCCGCGGGGGACGACCTTCGAACCCTCGAGCCGGTCTACCTGCGGGCGCCGCGTGGCGTCGAAGCGGAGAGCATGGAGCCGGTGCGGTGGCTCTGACCGCGCGTGTCGTGGTCGATGCGATGCGCCTGGACGACGTTGCGGCCGTCCACGAGATCGAGCAGCTCAGCTTCCGTACCCCATGGCCGGCATACGCGTTCGAGCAGGAGCTGAAGGGCAACCGATTGGCGCGGTACATTGTCGCCCGGGCCGGGGACCGGCTCGTCGGCTTCGCGGGCATCTGGATGATGGTCGACGAGGCGCATGTCACGACGTTCGGGGTCCACCCGGATTGGCGCCGCCAGGGGATCGGGCGGCAGCTCCTGCTGAGCCTGTGCGAAATCTCGATCGCGATCCGCGCGCGACGCATGACGCTCGAGGTCCGTGAGTCGAACCGTCCCGCGCAGGTCCTGTATGCCGCCTTTGGCTTCGAGGTCCTTGGACGTCGTCGTGCCTACTACTCCGATGACGGCGAGGACGCGCTGGTGATGACCACGCCGGACCTGGACGAGCCGGCTATGTGCGAGATCCTGGAGGCCGAGCGCACACGGCTGGCCGGATGAGCGGCCCGCGGATCCTGGCGATCGAATCATCGTGCGACGAGACGGGCGTGGCGATCGTGGTCGGCGGACGCCGGATCGAGGCGAACCAGGTGGCCAGCCAGGTGGCGCTGCACGCGGCCACGGGCGGCATCGTGCCGGAGGTTGCCGCTCGGCAGCAGCTGCGCTGGATCGTGCCCACGCTCGAGGCCGCGCTCGCCGGGTCAGGGACCGGCTGGGGCGAGATCGACGCTGTGGCGGTCACGTACGGGCCAGGGCTCATCGGCTCATTGCTGGTGGGCGTCAACGTCGCCAAGGCCCTTGCGGTCGCTCACGACCTGCCGCTGATCGGCGTGAACCATATCGAGGGCCACATCTACGCCAACTGGTTGACCGATGCCGATGCCGATGCGCCTCTGCCGGCCGAGCCGGAATTCCCGCTGCTCTGCCTGGTCGTCAGCGGCGGCCACACTCAGCTCGTCCTGATGGACGACCACGGGCTCTACACCCTGCTCGGCCAGACGGTCGACGACGCGGCCGGCGAGGCGTTCGACAAGGTCGGGCGGCTGCTGGGGCTTCCGTACCCCGGTGGACCGGCCATCTCGGCGGCTGCGGTCGGCGCGGCGCCGGCGGCGCGATTTCCACGTGCACGAACGGCGGGCACGTATGACTTCAGCTTCTCCGGGCTCAAGACGGCGGTCCTGCGCGAGGTCGAGGGATACCGGCGGCGGCAGGAGCCGATCCCAGTGGACGGCATCGCCGCCGCCTTCGAGGAGGCCGTCGTCGACGCGCTCGCCACCAAGACGCTGGCGGCGGCTCGCGACCACGGCGTGGCGGCCGTGGCCCTCGGCGGCGGGGTAGCGGCAAATCGCGCTCTGCGCCATGCCCTCGACGAGCGCGGGCGCGCGGAGGGCCTGCCGCTCCTGGTGCCGCCCCCGGCATGGTGCACGGACAACGGCGCCATGATCGGCGCGGCGGCGGGCTTCCGGTATCTCGCCGGTGACCGAGCGGACGCCTCCCTCGAGGCGATTCCGAACCTGAGCCTCCCCTGGCTGGCGTCGTGAGCGATCCGCTCGCGCCCGAGCGGTTGCAGCCGCCGACTCCGGGCCAGCTCCGGCGGCTGATGGGCGCTGAGCGGCTCCGGCCGAGGAAGAGCCTGAGCCAGAACTACCTGACCGATCCCGAGGTGCTCGACCACATCGTGGCGGCAGCGGAGCTGGAGGCGGGGGACAACGTCGTCGAGATCGGTCCCGGCCTGGGGGTGCTCACCCGGCGGCTGCTGGCGGCCGGCGCTTCGGTCACGGCGGTCGAGCTGGATCCTCGACTGGCGGAGTTCCTGCGGCGCGAGCTGTACGGCATCGACCGGTTCGAGCTGATCGAGGCCGATGCGCTGTCGCTCCACCCGCGCGAGTTCTTCCCGGATCGCCCGATCAAGGTGGTGGCCAACATCCCGTACCACATCACCAGCCCGCTGCTGCATACGTTCCTCGAGGGGGATCGGCCGCCGGAGCTGACCGTGCTCCTGGTCCAGCTCGAGGTCGCCGAGCGCGTCGCCGCACCGCCTGGGCGGATGAGCTACCTGTCCGTCTTTGCGCAGAACGTGGCGACCGCCGAGGTCGTGGCGCGCGTGCCGGCAGCCGCCTTCGAGCCGGCACCGTCGGTCGACTCCGCCATCCTGCGGCTCCGCCGGCGCGAGCGACCGGCGGTCGCGGTCGGAGCGTCGCGCGACCCGTTCTATCGGGTCGTGCAGGCCGGCTTCCGTCAGCGGCGCAAGCAGGTGCATAACGGGCTGTCGCGAGAGCTGCCCGTCGAGCGGGAGGTCGTGGAGTCGGCACTCGGCGCCTGCGGGGTGGATGGTGAGCGGCGGCCGCAGACGCTGAGCGTCGACGAGTGGGCCTGCCTCACCGAGCGCATCGGCCCGCTCACGTGACCGGGGCCGCTGAGCGGCGACAACTGAGCCAATCGACCCGGAGCGCCGCCAGTGTCGGAATGCGCCGCTGAGCGGCGACAACCGCGCCAATGCTGCCGCGGACGGGCGGTCCGGGTCCGGCAAGCGTCGCTGAGCGGTGCGAGTCGTGCGCGAAGCCTCGAGCGGGCGGGCCCGCCGGCGGCAACGGAGTCCAGCCCGACTGCCGGTGCTGATTTAGCGCCGGTGAGCGGCGCCGGGACGCGCACGAGCCGCCCCGTCCACACGGCAGGGCGCACCGTGTCAGACCGCCCAGGCCGATTCGGGCACCATAGGCAGGTGAACGGCGAATCGGCCTCCCTTTCGGCTGGGGCATTGCGTCTCGAGGCGCCCGCCAAGCTGAACCTGTCGCTCTCCGTCGTGGGGCGCCGGCATGATGGGCATCACCTGCTCGACAGCGTCTTCGTCCTGCTCGAGCTGGCCGACCACCTGCTC
>JBHENV010000091.1:0-2933 GCA_046261895.1 Candidatus Limnocylindria bacterium | reverse complement strand
GCGCCCGCCGCGTCGATTGAAGCCCGGCGTGTTCCGAGCGTCCAGAGCTGCTCCGCTCGATCCACATGGCCGAGCGCGATGAGAAGCCGCGACGCGACGCGGCGCAGCGCGTTGGCCTCCGCCGGGTCGCTCGTCATGGTCTGCGCTGTCTCGACCAGCTCCAGCGCGTCATCCACCGCGCCGGCACGCAGCAGCTCGAGCGCCATGCCTCGCGGGTCGAGGACGGGCGCATCGCGCCAGCCGCCCGCCCGAAGACGACACAGCTCGGCTTCGAGCAGGACGAGGCTGACGACGTCCTGGAAGTTGTGATCGAGCACCTCGGCCAGGATGTCGGGCGACCCGCCGCGCAGGTAGCCGAAGTAGCGCGCCGGCACCTCGCTGCCGGGGCAGTCGGAGGCCCGACGCACGCCGAGCACGCCGGATTCGACGTCCGCCAGCCGTGCACGGCCCAGCGGCCGACGGAAGAGGCGCCGGGCATCGGGTAGGAGGTCGTCGTGAATGCCGGGCAGGGTCGCCTGGTCGCGAAAGAGCCCGTGGAAGGTGAGCCGCGCCGCCAGCATCGGCAGGTCGAAGGTGCGCCCGTTATAGGTGACGATGCGGGGCGACGCGGCGAGATCGGCTGCCAGGGCGCGCAGGAGTGGGGGCTCGTACGGGTAGTCGGGCAGCAGGTACTGGCTGACGCGGATGCGACCGCCCGACAGGCGGGCAACGCCGGCGAGGAAGATGACGGTGCCGGCCCCGGTCGAGAGGCCGGTCGTCTCCGTATCGAAATAGGCGGCCGGCTGCAGCCCGGCCACCGCGGTGGCGGTGGCCACCGACGCCGCGACGCTCCGCTCGACCACGAGCACCGTGCCGTTCTCCGTGACGTCCGTGCGGGCGTCGAACCAGCGAGCCAGTCGGGCGAGGCGATCATCGTCTGGCAATCGCGGACGGGGCGCCGCCGGCCGTTCGGCGCGGACCGCCGCCAGACGGTCGGCGAGCGTGCGATGGCTGAGCATCGGTCAGGTCATGCCCGCGAGGAGCTCGGCGACGGTCGCCTTGCCGCGCGGGCCGACCTCGACGGCGGGCCCCACGCACGCCGGGCAGCCGTCGACGCAGCCACACGAATCGACCGCGTGGCGACATGCGCGGAGGTGCTCATCGGTGAGGGTGAACAGGCGCTCGGTCAGCCCGACCCCGCCGGGCACCGCGTCGTACAGGTAGATGGTCGGGCGTCCGGTGAACGGCGCCTGGACCTGGGCGAGAACCCCGAGATCGCGCGGGTCGCACATGAGGAGGAGCGCGGCGGTCGTGCGTGCGACGCGCGCCATGCCGATGAGGGCCCCGTCGAGCGTATCGCGGTCGTACCGGTTGACGAGTCCCGCAGGCGGCACGAGCCAGCAGGCGGTCGAGTGCATCTCCTGCTCGGGGATGCTGATCGAGCCCCACCCAACGTTCTCGTGGGTGTGGAACTTGATTTTCTTGAACATGGTCACCTTCCAGGCGACCATCACCTCGCCGCGCTGCCGCTTGCCGGCGGGCGCCTCGTCGGCCTCGTCGAACACCTCGAGCACCTTGAGCGTGATGCCGAGATCCGCATCGGTGTAGTAGTCGACGTCCGTGCGCGTGACGTACGCCTTGCGCTCCTCCCAGTCGAGCTTGTCGACGTGGTGCTGGACGCCCTCGTGGATGTAGATCGCCTTCTCGTGGACGAGGAGAGGCGCGGCGAACAGGTCGACCTCGCCCAGCACGCGGTGCCGGTCGCCGGTGGTGTCGACGATGACCACGTTCTCCGGTGCGCCGCTGCGCAGGCTGAAGTCGCTGGCCGGGAAGTTGTCGTGGCTCCAGTAGTAGCGGTCGTCGTCGGCGCGCCGAATGTAGCCATCCTCCTCGAGAACGTCGAGCAGCGTCGGCGTCTCGTCGATCCCGAAGCGCTCGGCGGCCGGGACCGGCAGCTCGAAGCTCGAGGCTCGGAGGTGGTTGAGAAGCACGTGGAGGTTGTCTGGGTTGATCAGCCCATGCTCGGGGGAGCTCTCGAACAGGTAGTCCGGGTGGGCGGCCAGGAACTGGTCGATCGGTGCCGACGAGCAGATGAGCGCCGACAGGCTGGTGCCCGAACGGCGACCGGCTCGGCCCATCTGCTGCCACGTGCTGGCAATGGTGCCCGGATAGCCGATGCTGATCGCCGCGTCGAGGCTGCCGATGTCGATCCCGAGCTCGAGGGCGTTCGTGGCTACGACTCCGCGCACCCCGCCATCCCGGAGTCCCGCCTCGATCGCGTGCCGCTCGTTGGGCAGGTAGCCGCCGCGATAACCGCGGATGGTGTGTGGATGGCCCGGCGGCGGTGCGAACGTCTCGCGCAGGTAGCTGGTGAGCACCTCGACCGAGGTCCGCGAGCGGCTGAATGCGATGGTCTGCACCCCACAGCCGATCAGGCGCTCTGCCAGGCGCTGCCCGGTGAGCAGCGCCGAGCCGCGGATCCCGAGCTGCTCGTTGGCGACAGGTGGGTTGATGATGAGCACATGGCGGCGGCCCGAGGGAGCCCCGTTGTCGTCGATCAGGTCGACCGGCGCCTCGAGCACCCGCTCGGCCAGCTCGCGTGGATTGGCGATGGTTGCGCTGGCGCAGATGAAGACCGGATCGGCGCCGTAGTGGTTGCAGATGCGTCGCAGGCGGCGGATGACATTGGCGACGTGGCTGCCGAAGAGGCCGCGGTAGGTGTGCAGCTCGTCGATTACGACGTACTGCAGGTTCTCGAACAGCTTGAACCACTTCGTGTGGTGAGGAAGGATCGCGGCGTGCAGCATGTCCGGGTTGGTGATGACGACCTGGCCGGCGGCGCGGACCACGCTTCGCACATTGGCCGGAGTATCGCCGTCGTAGGTGTGCGTCTTCAGGCCCAGCTCGGCGGCCTCCGCGAGCGCGCGCAGCTCCACCAGCTGGTCGGCGGCGAG
>JBHENV010000090.1:0-14115 GCA_046261895.1 Candidatus Limnocylindria bacterium | reverse complement strand
GTGCACCCGGCCGGAATCCCGCATGGCCCGCACCCGGGCTCGGTGGAGGCGTCGATCGGCAAGGAGGCCACCGAGGAGCTGGCGGTCATGATCGACACCTTCCACCCGCTCCACCTGACGCGCCAGGCGTCCGAGCTCGAGGACGACCGCTACCCGTACTCGTGGATTCCGCCAGAGGACTCCGGCGAGCATGCGCGCGAGCTCTCGGAACGCGGGCCGGAGGCGTTCCCGGACTGACGGGCACCGATGTGCTTCAGGTCGAGGTCGGCGAGGCGCTTCAACGTGACGCTCGCACTGCCCACCAGGGGCGCGGTAGCATCGGAATTGCAGAAGGAGCAGCCATGACCGACCCCACCGCGATCCCAGTCAACCTCTTCGACAACGACCGTGAGCTCATGGTGGTGGCGCCGATGCCGGGCGTCGGCCCGGAGGACATCAGCCTCGATGTGACGGATGACGGCCGCCTCACGATGCGCGCTGCACAGCACGGTGAGGGACAGGAGCGGATCAACTACCTGACCCGGGAATGGTCATACGGCCCCTACGAGCGGACCATCGACCTGCCGTGTCAGGTGGATGCCAAGCGCGCCAATGTCAGCTATGGCAACGGCGTCGTGTCGGTCACCTTTCCGAAGGCTGATGCGACCAGGGCGGGCCGGATCCTGGTCGCGCGAACCGGACAGGCGCGCGGCATGACGGCCGGCCACCGGGGCTCGCGTGGCGGCGACGACGACGATCGCGCGCCCGGCGATGGCAGCAACGCGACGACCGTCGCTTGATCCTCTACTTCCTGCGGCACGGAGAGGCGGGGTCCCAGCGTCGGGCAGATGACGACGCGCGGGAGCTCACCGAGGCGGGCGCAGCGGCGCTTCGTCGTGCCGCCCCGCTCTGGCGGCGGCTCAACCTGCGGCCAGACCTGGTCCTCTGCTCGCCGCTGCGCCGCGCCGTTCAAACGGCGGAGATCTTCCGCGAGTCGGGCGGCGTGACGCACACCATCGACGAGGCGCTTCGCCCGGGCGCGTCATGGGCGAACTTCGGCCGTGCGATGGCCGCGCACCCGGAGGCTCGCCGCGTCATGTTCATCGGCCATGAGCCGGACCTCTCCTCTGCGGTCACCACGCTGACCGGCGCAGCATCGGTCCGAATGCGGACGGGGGGCCTGGCCTGCGTCGAGTTCTACGGCGTTCCCGAGCCGAGCGGTGGAGAGATCGCCTGGCTGCTCGACCCGGATCTCTACACCGATGATCCCGAACGACAATGACCGATGCCCGAGTCCGTTGCGACCATCCGCATCGAGATAGCCCGGGGCTCGCCATGGCGGCTCGTCCTGTAGGCTTGATCGAGTATGGCCGACCTCCAGCTGCACACGCTTCTGCTGTGCGACTACGCGCTCACCGCCCAGGATGGCAAGATCAGCGCGATCGGCGTGTTCAGCCAGATCAATATTGCTCGCCTGCCGGCCACGCACGGCCGATGCTTCATCGTGGCCATCCTGGAGGCGACTCCCGGAGCCCACGAGCTGACCTTCCAGATGATCAGCCCGACCGGCAAGCCGACGCTCCAGCAGGCGCCGCGGCTGCGGATCGAGGTCCCGTCGAACGCGACGAGCGCGAACATCGTGGCCGACCTCAAGGGGATGCGCATCGAGGAGATCGGCCGGCATCGGATCGAGGTGCGCTCGGGCGACCAGCTGCTCGGCAGCAGCCCCTTCCTGGTCAACCTGGTCCTGCGACAGACACCCGGCAACGCCTGACAATCTCACGAAGGGCGCGCTGCGGCCGTTCAACGGGCATGACCAACGAGATGGAAACCGCGTTCTACGCCTCCGACGCCACATGGAATGGCCGTTTCGTGGCCGCCGTCCGTACCACCGGCATCTTCTGCCGTCCCTCATGCCGCGCGCGCAAGCCGCTTCCGAAGAACGTGGAGTACCTGCCCGATGCGGCCGCGGCACGCGCTGCCGGCTACCGTGCCTGCCTCCGGTGTCACCCCCAATCCGTGCACCCGGTGACGACGCGCCAGATCGAGACGCCGATCGGCCCGATGACGGTCGGCGCCACCGACGACGCGGTCGTTCTCGCCGACTTCACCCGTCGACCCATGATGGCGGTTCAGCTTGCATCGGTTCACCGGCGCATCGGTCCCACGCGGGACGGACGCTCGCCGCTGCTCGATCGGCTGGAGTCACAGCTCAACGAGTACTTCGCCGGATCGCGGGACGAGTTCGACCTGCCTCTCGACACGCCGGGCAGCGCGTTCCAGGAGCGGGTGTGGGGAGAGCTGCGACGCATCCCGTACGGCGAGACGATCAGCTATCGCCAGCTGGCCGAGCGGGTCGACGCCGGAGCGGCGTATCGGGCCATCGGCCGCGCGAACGGCTCGAACCGCGTGGCGGTCATCGTTCCCTGCCACCGAGTCGTGGCTGCCAACGGTGGGCTCGGTGGCTACGGCGGCGGGCTCGCGGCCAAGCGCCGCCTGCTCGACCTGGAAGGCGTGGGCTCGGCTACGCGCTAGGGGCGATCACCTCGGCCCCGAACCGCTCGATGGAGTCGCTGTCGGCAATGTTGGGGAGCACGACGAACACGCCCTGCGACCCCGATCGGGCCAGCGCATCGGCCCGCTCCAGCAGGGTCGAGGAGTCGGCGATCGGCCCTGCCTGGCCTCGCTCGCGCCGCAGGTTCAGCCCGGAGTAGCGCTCGATCTCCTCGTATTCACGGCCCTCGGTCTCGCAATGGCGGCGCAGGACGTCCATCTTGTGGCGCATGACGTCCGGGTCGGAGGTCGTCTGGTGCGTGGCGTCAGCGTACCTGGCGACGAACCGCAGCGTCTTTCGCTCACCGCCACCGCCGACCAGGATCGGCGGATGCGGCTTCTGGACGGGCGGCGGACTGTCCATCTGCTCGGTCAGCGTCGCGTGCCTACCCTGGAAGGAACCGGTCTCGCCTTTCCACGCGCGATGGGCAATCTGGAGCAGGTCCTCGAGCATCTCGAAGCGCTCCGCGATCGGCGGGAAGCGGACGCCGAATGCGGCGTGCTCACGCCCGTTCCAGGCGGCACCGACGCCAAAATAGGATCGGCCGCCGGAGAGCACGTCGAGCGTCGACGCCTGCTTGACGAGCACCGCGGGATACCGATACGTCACGCCGGTGACCAGTGTGCCCAGCTTGATGCGTTCCGTCGCGGCGGCGAGGTACGCGAGCATGAGCCAGCCCTCGAGCAGGGGGGCCTCCCACCGGCGCAGCTGGATGAAGTGATCCCAGACCCAGATCGAATGGAAACCGGCGGCCTCGGCACGACGGCCGATCTCGGCGACGTGCCTGCCCATGGCGGCAGGCCCCCCGGACCAGTCGAATTCGTTGATCTCCAGTCCGTACTTCAACGCGCCTCTCCTGCTGTGTCGACCGTCGCTGGCCCTCCGCAGATGATGGGCCAAGTCGTCAGCCACGGATGCCCACCGACGCGATGCCGCCCATCAGCTTGTTCTGGCTGAAGGCGTAGATCAGGAGCGGCGGGAGCATCGCGACCAGCGTGGCGGCCATGACGATGTTCCACTCCGTCCCGACGGTCGTCACCTCGCGGGCAAGCGCCAACGGTACGGTGAACCACTGCGGGTCGTCGAGGTAGAGGAGCGGCCCGAAGAAGTCGTTCCAGACGCCCAGGAACGTGAAGACCGCGACGACCAGCAGGGCCGGCACGGAGAGCGGCAGGATGATCCGGGTGTAGATCGTCCAGTGCCCGGCGCCGTCGATGCGCGCCGCCTCGTCCAGCTCCTTGGGGATCGTGCGCATGTACTGCCGCAGCAGGAAGATGAAGAACGGGTTGCCGGTGAAGGCGGGCACCGTGAGCGGCAGGTAGCCCGCCGGGAACCCGTCCTGGGTGCCATACCAGCCGATGTTGAAGAAGAGCAGGAACTGCGGGATGAGCAGCACCGGCGCCGGCAGCAGCATCGTCGCCAGCACGGCAGCGAAGAGCACATTCTTGCCGCGAAACTGGAGGCGGGCGAAGGCATACGCGATCAACGAGTTGGAGAAGACCGCGCCGACGATGTTTACCGAGGCAAGGAGCAGGCTGTTCAGCGCGAAGCGACCGTAGGGCTCACGCGGCTGGGTCAATGCCTCCACGAACGTCCCGAAGTTGAAATGCTCGGTCGGGAACCATTCGGCCGGGAACGTGAAGACCGGCACGTTGTTGGGCTTGAGCGCGGCCGTCAGCATCCATCCCAGCGGCAGGATGATGAAGGCCGCCAACGCCAGCAGGCACGCGTACACAAAGGCCGCGTGCGCCAGCCGCCGGGGCGTGAGCCGGGCCAGCCTCTCCGGGCGGTTCGGGCGCCGCCCGGGCGCCGCCATTTCCGTCACGAGCCTCTCCTCCTCATGCCTGGTAGAAGACGAAGCGCTTCTCGAGCTTGAAGGTCAGCCACACGAGCGTCAGGCCGATGACCGTCAGGATCCATGCGAGCGCCGCTGCGTAGCCCAGCTGACCCTCCACGAACCCGCGCCGGTAGAGCAGCAGCATGTAGAACAGCAGTGAATCCGCCGGTCCCGCGGCGCCTCCCGCGCCGGAGATGACGATGACCGGACCGATGATCACGAGCGCCGCGGTGAGCTCGCCGATGAACAGGAAGAACATCGTCGGTGAGAGCATCGGCAGCGTGATGTGGCGGAACTTCGCCCACGCCCCGGCGCCGTCCATCCCCGCCGCCTCGTAGAGGTCGGGTGGAATGTTCTGGAGGCCGGCAAGGTAGATGATCGCGTTGGTCCCCACGCCCCACAGGCCCATGATCGCGACGCCCCACAGGGCGAAGTCGGGGTCCTGAAACCAATTCGGCGGATCCTCGATGCCGATCGAGCGCAGCAGCTGGTTGACGGCGCCGAGATCGCTGTTGAGCAGGGTGAACCACAGGACGGCGATCGCGACCCCGGAGAGCACCGCCGGCACGTAGAGGAGCGTCCGGAAGAAGGACATGCCGCGAAGCTTCTGGTTCAGCAGCAGGGCGACCAGGAGGCCGCTTACCAGGAAGACCGGAACGGCGATCACGATCCAGGTGAGCGTGACCCCGATCGACTTATAGAAGTGCCGATCTCCGGTGAACGCCTCAACGTAGTTGTCGAGGCCGATGAACTGACCCGGTCGCAGGAGCTGCTCATCGGTGAAGCTCAGCCACACCGCCCAGCCGAGCGGGATGAGGAGGAAGACGACGGCGCCAATGATCCACGGCGCGAGGAACAGGTAGGCCGCCCGTTCCTCCGAGCGCGACCCCGGCCCTGTGGGGCGCCAACCGGGACGCGACAGGGCGGCGTCACCAACGATGGGCGCCGCGCTGCCCTCCTCGCCGCCGACCCCGTCGCCGAGCTGCATCGCCATCGGCCCGTCTCCTCCTCTGCGGTCGCTACTCCTCCGGAGTAGCCTCGGCCTGCTCCTCCTCGACCTGCTCCTCGAACTGCGAGCGGTCGAACGTCTCCCAGCGCTCCCAGACGTCGTCCAGGACTGGCTGCGCGCGCATCGCGAGCTCGTCGAGGATCGGCTGCGCGGCCGGGTCGCCGTCGATGGTCAGGCGCCGCATCACCTCCACCGGATCCCAGTTATCCTCGCCCGGAGGTGCGAAGACAAGGGCGCGTGCGTTTTCGAGCGCGGCGAGAAACTCCTGCGCGACCGGGTCGTCCTCGCCGAAGCCCTCCTCCTCCGCCACCGTCGTGGAGAGCGGCGGATCCGCCGTCGCCTGCATCTGGATGCGCTGGCCCTCGGTGGCCATGAACTCTAGCAGCAGGAGCGCGTCATCCGGATGCGGGCTATCGGTGAAGGTGCCCCACGGTGCGGTCCAGGTGTCGACGAAGTCGTCCTGGCCCTCGACGACGAAGAACGGGGCCATCCCGAACTCGATGTCCGCCTCCTGGTAGGTCGGCACCACGCTGAAGTCGCTCCAGGTGATGGCGATCTGATTCTGGGCGAACAGGTCGCTCGTCGAGATCGTATCGAGGACGCTCGAGCCGGGCGCCAGCCCTTCGTTGATGAGCGCGGCCCCGATGTCGAACGCCTCCGCCAGCTCCGGAGCGTTCATGTTGCCGAGGGCCGTGCGGCCGTCCTCGCCGTAGATGGGGTAGAAGCCGAACGCGATGTCCGACGGCATGGTGCACCCATAGATGGTCTGGGTCGGGTCCTCGTTGGGCTGTGCCAGCTGGCGGCAGATGTCGGCGTACTCGCTGAACGTCATCGACTCGTCGACCGATGGATATGGCACGCCGGCCGCGTCGAACATCTGCTTGTTGTAGACGAGCACGTTTCCTCCCAGGAAGGTGCCGATGCCGTAGATGCCGTTGGCGGGATCGTTCTCGAGCGCGCCACGTGACAGGCCACCGGGGTTGTACTCCTCGATGCTGACGCCCCAGTCGGCCAGCTTGTCGGTCAGGTCGACCACGTAGCCCGCCTTCATCCAGTCATCGCTCTCGATGATCGCCACGTCGGGCGGATTCCCGGCCACGAGCGACGTGTTGACCTTGGTGACGTACTCCTCCTCGGGATACACGACGATCTCGAGGTCCTTGCCCTCGTTCGCCCCCTCGAACGCCTCCTCGATCGCATAGATCGCGGCCTCGTCGTCGCCCTGCGCGAACATCCATACGCTGATCGCGTTGCTGTCGGTGCCGCCCGAGTCGCTGTCCCGGCCTCCACCGAAGCATGCGGAGAGCGAGAGCATTGCGGTCACGGCGGCTGCCGCCGCGACCCGATACCGATTGTGTCCGTGCATCGTGACGAATCTCCTGGCTGCTACCTGGTCATGGCTGGGAAGTGTTGACGGCAAGGCCGCGGTCGCGCAATCGAGGGATGAGCGAAGATGCCACGTCGCGCACCACGGACCAGCGGTCGGGTGGTGGCAACGCGGCCGTGAGGTCGGTGAAACCGAGCGCACGGTGGCGATCCACGAACTCGGTGTACGCCGCGGGGCTGTCGAACGGCTCGCTCCCGACCCAGACCGAGCGTCGGATGCCGTCCGGGTCACGGCCGGCGGCGCGACAGGCTTCCTCGAAGACGCGCACCCGCTCGCCGAGGTCGGACGCGATGCCCTCGGTCGCGGTACCGTCGGTGGTCGCAAAGGTATCCCACATGTCGGCGCGGCGGGCCGCCAGCCGGAGCATCCGCGGGCGGTGGGCGGCGATCAGGATCGGGATGCCCGGGCGCTGAAAGGGTGGGGGCAGGGCAAGCGCTCCATCGAGCCGGTAGTGGGTGCCGGCGAAGCTCGCTGGATGGCCGCTCATGAGGCCGGTGATGAGGTCGAGCGCCTCCTCCAGCTGATCGACGCGTTCGGGCGCGTCGGGAAAGTCGATCCCGAACTTGCGGTGCTCGTCTGGGTACCAGCCGGTACCGATGCCCAGGATCAGACGGCCCCCGCTGATGTGGTCCACCGTCACCGCCTGCTTAGCCAGCACGGATGGGTGACGGAAGGTGTTGCTGGTGACCAGGATGCCGATGCGAACACGCCTGGTCAGCGCGGCGAGTGCCGCCAGCGACGTCCACGCCTCGAACATCGGCCGGTCGTGGGGTGGATCGGTCGGCATCAGGTGGTCGACCAGCCAGATGTGGTCGAAACCCAGCTCGTCGGCCAATTCGAAGCGCTCGCGCAGGTCGCTCCAGGTCATGCCGGCCTGGCCAACGAAGAGGCCGAAGCGAACCGGTGGGCGTCGCGGCTCGGTCATTGGGTGACGACCACCTTGCCGCTCTCGCCGCCGAGGAACACCCGATAGGCCTCCTCCAGCTCGTCGATTCGGAAGCGGTGGGTGATGATCTGCCCAAGGAACGACCGATTCGCCCGCAGCAGCTCAAGGTTCGACGCGAGCCCGTCGTAACGGAAGTACTCGCTGCCGAGCACGGCTCGCTCCGGCGCGATGAGGTCGGCGCTCACCTGCAGCTCGAGGCCCTCGCCGTGGCCGACACAGACAAGCACGCCGCCATGGTCCACGGCATCGAGGAGCATCCGCCGGCCCGCGCCGCGGCCGGACGTGTCGATCGCCACGTCGACCCCACCGGGAAGCCCGGCGTCGGCGAGCGCGCCGGTGAGCGAGTCGTCCGGCAGCTGCACGGCTCGCGCACCAAGTCGATCCGCGAGCGCGGGCCGGTACGGGACCACGTCGGCAATGAACACCGGCACGTCCAGGCCCAGGAGCAGCCGGGTCATGGCCACCATGCCCAGCCCGACGGGCCCGGCCCCGGCGATCGCCACGGACTCGATCCTCGGCTGGATGGCTCGCGCGCGCTGCAACGCGTGGGCGGTGGTACCCATCACGTCGAGCAGCAGGGTGGCCTCGTGCGCGGACAGATCGGCCCCGACCGGGAAGAAGTTCGTCTCGTGGACGAGCTCGTAGCGGCCAAGACCGCCGTCGTGGGTGAAGCCCATCTCCGCGCGCTTGGTGCCACATCGGTTCGTGGCGCCCGCCGTGCACGACCGACACGCCCCGCAATAATCCATCAGGTACACGACTCCCGCCGTGCCCGGCGCAGTCGCTGTGCCGGATCCTGCGGACACCACCTCGCCTGCCGCCTCGTGGCCGGGCGTCACCGCTGATCCCGCCGACAGCTGCGCTCGATCCGTGCCGCACAGGGCATTGGCGCGCACGGCAAGCAGGAGCTCGCCACCTCCGGGCGTGGGGACCGGCCGGTCCCAGCGCTCGATCCGCCCGCCGCCGACGAAGCGCGGGACGGTCTGCGTGAGGGGCAAGGTCGTCGTCATCGTCATGCGCTGGGTGACTCGTAGGACAGCGCCACCTGCAGCACCTCGTCCGGACGTGTCAGCGCCGCAAAGGCCTCATCGGCGCGCTCGATGGGCAGTGTCAGGCGAGGCAGCCCACCGAGCGTCACCTGCTCGCTCTGGGCGAGCTCCAGGACTCGGGCACGCAGCGTGTCCCAGGTCTGCGTGGGGTGCAGGTTGCCGATCTGTCCGCACGTGATGCGGATGCCGTTGTGGTGAAATTCGTCGCCGAGCAGCAGGCCGGCGCCCTCGCCCTGGTAGAAGCCCACTGCCACCACGTTGCCCCGGCGGCGCACGACCCGAATGGCCTCGTGCAGCGCGCGCGTGGAGCCGGTCGCTTCCCAGGCAACAGGGATGCCCTCGCTGCCGTGCCGCTGCTTCAGCTCTGCCGCGACGTCGCTGCCCGCGGCGGCCTCCACCGGCGTCATGCCGAGACCGGCGACGATCGCCAGGCGGCTCCGGATGCGGTCGACGACGTACACCGGATCGGCTCCGGTTGCCCGCGCGACCTGCGCGGTGATGAGGCCGACGACTCCCGCTCCGAAGATCACGGCCGGGGCGCCGGCGTGCTCGCTCTCGCCGAACGCGACGGCGTTGACGCAGATCGGGCCCATCTGAGCGACGTCCACACCGTCGTCCCAGCCGAGCCCATCAGGCAGCACGTGGGTCGCGGCGTACTCGCCAGAGAGCGCGCTCAGCTCAGTGTGGCGCCAGCTGCCGTACACGCGGACGCCGACCGGCACGTCGGCGGATCGGCTTTCGACCACCGTCCCCGCGGCGCGATAGCCGAAGACGAGCGGGTACTCCATCGACGGCGCGCCGGTCTCGAAGAGTCGCAGCTCCTCGTTCCAGCGCTTGTGCAGGTACACGTTCGTGGCCGCGCGGCCGTAGAAGGTCATCTCCGTCCCGGGGCTGATGGCCGAGCGCATGGTCCGCACGCGCACCATGCCCTCGCGCAGTGCCGCCGGTCCGTAGACCGCGCATTCCACGGCCCCGCTCTCCACGATCTGCAGCGTACGCCCACCGATCTCGCCACGCGCGACGATGCCGTCGATCGCCCGCTCCGAGGCGGAGGTCGTCATGCCGGAATCCCGGCGCCGGGGACGAGGCGTGACTGGGCGGCGAGCTTCAGCATCGGTCTACGACCACCACATCGCCGTCGCCGGCTCCGCGAGCACGGCCTGCTTCAAGGTGTCGATGGCGCGCGAAAGGCCCTCGTCGGTCGAGGCCAGCGAGTCCTCGTGTTCGATGGACAGAACGTGGTCGTACCCGACAACGCGCAGGGCGCTGATGAAGCGCTTCCAGAACAGGACATCGTGGCCGTCGCCCACGCTGCGGAAGACCCACGAGCGGTTCGCCACATCGTCGTATGGCTCCAGGTCGAGGACGCCGTTGCGGGCGACATTGTGCGGATCGAGGGCCGTGTCCTTGGCGTGCACGTGGTAGATGGCCTGCTTCAGCTCACGAATGGCGGTGATCGGATCGATCCCCTGCCGGAACAGGTGCGACGGATCGAGGTTGGCGCCAATCACGTCGCCGACCTCAGCACGCAGGCGGAGCAGGGTCTTCGGGTTGTAGACGACGAATCCAGGGTGCATCTCGAAGCCCAGCCGGACTCCGTGTTCGGTGGCGAACGCGCCCGCCGAGCGCCAGTACGGAAGCACGACCTCGTCCCACTGCCACGCGACGATCTGGCTGAACTCCGGCGGCCAGGCGCAGGTGACCCAGTTCGGCTGCGCTGCGTTCGGCCCGTCGCCCGGACAGCCGGAGAATAGATTGACGACCCCGACGCCCAGCTCACCGGCGAGGCGGACCGTGTCCCGGAAGACGGCATCGTCGTGTTCCGCGCGCTCCGCACGAGGGTGAATAGGATTTCCATGGCACGAAAGCGCGCTGATCGCGAGGTTGCGCGACGCGAACGCCTCGGAGAACCGGCTCCGCGCCGCTGCGTCGCGCAGCAGCTCGCTAGCCTTGCAGTGGGCGTCGCCAGGATAGTTTCCCGTCCCGATCTCCACTGCCTGCAGGCCGAGCTGATGAATTCGATCGAGCATAAGCTCCAGATCCATGGTGCCGAACACTGGGTCGAAGACCCCGAGCTTCATGGAACCTCCTGTACCGATCGTTGAGGGGCAAGCAATTCCTCAATCGCGACCCAACGCCCCTCCGCTGCACTTCGCAGGGCTGCCTCGACGAACGCCAGATGACGCATGCCGTCGTCGAAGGTCGGAAGCGGCGCCGACAGTGCCTCGTCCATCGGCCGCCCCGCGCCCATCTCGGCATAGGCGGCGGCAAGCAGGTTTCGCAGCGCATCCGCCCCCCCCTCATTGTGGCCGGCAGGCAAGCGGGCCAACTGGCGCGCGCCGGGGGAGAGGCGCTCGGCGGAGCGCGCGATCATCTCGACTGTGCCGCCGCGGGCGAGCCAGACCTGGTCCGGCTGCTCCTGGCGCCAAGTGGCCGAGCCGCTGGTTCCGTCGATCGACAGCTCGAGGTCATTACCATGGCCGGCGGAAACCTGCGATAGCGCAAGCGTCCCCTGGACTCCGCCGTCGAAACGAAGGAGCAGCCCCGCCTGGTCCTCGGTCGTAACGTCCACCCACTCGACCGCACCGTCAGCGGCGCCGGAAAACGTCCCAACATGCGAGTAGCCAGGCCGGCGGGCGTGGAGCGTCGCCACGTCCGCCATCACGGCCGTGAGCTTGTGCTGGGCGACCGTCTCGGCGAGATCGACCCAGTGCGAACCGATGTCGGCGATGGTCCGTGACCTGCCACCACGTGCTGCATCGATCCGCCAGTTTGTCGCGTTGGCCGACAGCAGCCAGTCCTGTAGGTAGACCCCGCGAATGGCACTCACGCGTCCCATGACGCCGGCCGCGATCTGCAATCGCAGCTCGGCCACCATAGGGAAGAACCGGTAGTTGTGACAGAGCACGGCGACGCGGTCACTTCGGCTTGCGGCGGTCGCCAGCTCGCGACCCTCCGCCAGGTCGAGTCCGAGCGGCTTTTCACACACAACGTGCCTCCCGGCATCGAGCGCCGCGAGGACGACTTGTCTGTGGAGGTCGTTGGGCACGCAGACGTGCACCACGTCGACAGCCGGATCCGACGCGGCCGCTGCCCAGTCACCGGTCCAGTGCGGCAGGTCGAGCGCCCGCGCTGCGGTCCGCGCGCGGTCCGCTGCACTCGCCGCGATAACCCGGACGTCAACGCCGATCCGGCGTAGCGCTTCGACATGCTGCGCGCCCACGAAGCCGACCCCAATGACGGCAGCCCGCAGCGACCGGGAGTGCGGTCCCGTCATCAGGCCGTGCCACGCAACGTCAGTAGGCCTTGACCGTGGCGCACGACACCAGCCGTTTGGCTCGCCAGAGTCGTCGCCAGGTTCGCGGGCGAGAAGAGCTCATCGGCGACCATCGCCGCGGCGCCGATGCTTCCAGTCCGCTCACCCAGGGCCGATGGAAGGATCAGCAGGTCACGCGTCGCCAACGGCAACGAGCGACGATAGACCGCCTCACGCACAGCCGCCAGCAGCTGGTCGCCAGCATTCGCCACGCCGCCGCCGATCACGATCAGCGATGGGTTGAAGAAGTTGACGACGCTCGCCAGCATGGCGCCGACGAGGTGCCCGGAACGCTGGAGGAGTTCCTGACAGACAGGGTCGCCTCGGATCGCCCCGTCAGCAAGGTCACGCGCGCTGAGCCTGGAGCCCTCGGCGAGGATCTCGGCCAGGTAGGCGCTGCGGCCGTCGGTGGCGGCGGCTTGTGCCTCGCGAGCCAGTGCGTGTCCTCCCGCCAGAGCTTCAAGACAGCCGATGTTGCCGCACCGGCACACCACCGACCGATCGTCGGTCACCTGGATGTGGCCAACGTCCCCGGCCGAGCCGCGAGCACCTCGATGGAGGTACCCATCCGAGATGACCCCGGCGCCGATCCCGGTGCCGATTTTGACGAAGACCACGTTGGCGTGGAACCGAGCGGCCCCCGCCCGCCATTCGCCCAGGGCCATGATGTTGACGTCGTTGTCGACCCAGACGGGCGCACCGTAGCGCTCGACGAATCGATCGCGAACCGGATAGCCGTTCCAGCCGGGCATGATCGGCGGAGAAACCGGTCGCCCGGTGGCGAACTCGACCGGTCCCGGCACGCCGATCCCGATCCCCCATGGCGTGCCGGCTTCGGAGTTCGGCGCGGCTGCGAGAACATCCTCGAACAGGTCCTCAACGCGGCCGAGCAGCGCATCCGGTCCCTCGGCAACGTTCGCTTCCTCGGCGCGTGAGGCGAGGATCCCCCCGGCGAGATCGGTGATCGCCACGTCGATGCTAGTGGCTCCGATGTCCGCGACCAGGAGCGTTCCCGCCTCCGCATTGAAATGAAGGCGACGGGGCGGTCGGCCGCCGGTACTCTCGGCGATCTCGGTGTCGACGATCACGCCGGCCCCAGCCAGATCAGCCAGGCGTTGGGCGACCACACCCCTGGTCAGGCCGGTGTGGCGAACGATCTCGGCTCGGGAACCCCCGTGACCCAGGCGAACGGCCTCGAGAACAGCACCCAGTGGTTCGATCCCCCGCGCGGGCACTCGGCGCGCCGCGGGCCAATCGAGTCGGGGAGATCCGACCGGCTCGGGCATGTCGCTCGGCATCCTGGGATCGTACTTCTGCCGTCAATGGGCAGAAGCGCCTCGAGTACGTCCAAAAGCATCCACCGGGTGGGAGTGAAAAGAAGAGGGCCAATGCGCGCGTTTTTTGACGGGAGGGGTGCGTCGTCGCAGGGGACTTTTGTCGACCAGGATCAAAACCGTCTCGCAATCAAGACAAAGATCTGGACACACGTGCCAAAGTGACGTACGGTACCCCGCGACGGACTGCGGCGCGCTGGAGGTATTCAAATGCGACTTCGGACTAGCACGACGGTACTCGGGCTGATGCTCTTCGTAACCGCCTGCGGCGGTGAGGCGACCCCCTCCGACAGCGCCGGCGACGGAGGTGACGGAAGTGGTGGGGGCGGCGACGGACCACTCGTCTTCTGGACGGCCGAGGACAACGCGGAGCGTGTGGCGGCCCAACAGGCCATCGTCGATCGATTCACGGAAGAGACCGACATCGAGGTCGATCTGGTCGCGATCACCGAAGGCGATCTCCAGACCCAGATCACCGCGGCGATCGCCGGCGACACACTGCCGGACGTCTTCGGCGCGATGTCCCTCGGATTCACACATCAGCTCGCGGCCGATGGGCTGGTGAACACCGATGCCAACGCGGCCGTGGTCGAGGCGCTCGGTCGCGACACTTTCTCGCAGAGCGCGCTAGACCTCGTGACCGTTGACGACGCACTGATCGGCGTTCCGAGTGATAGCTTCGCTCAGCTCCTCGTGTATCGGAC
>JBHENV010000089.1:0-8102 GCA_046261895.1 Candidatus Limnocylindria bacterium | reverse complement strand
CGGCCCAGCAGCGGCCTGGACTGCGGGGCTGGGCAGCGAGCACGCTCGCGAGAAGTCGAAATATCCGTCGAATCCGGCGCCGCCATGGATCCAGGGCCGGGCTCCGCCGGACTATCGGCGCGGGCGACGCTCAGGGCTGCGTGAGGTTGCTTGTCAGGCCAGCCAAGAACGGCAATCTCGGCCGAAACCGGCCCGGCCCGTCAGCCGGCGGCGACGACCTTGACGGGCCCGAGCTCCGCGGTCTCGAGCTCGGGTCGCAGCGCGGATGCGTCACCGACCACCAGGATGAGCGCCTCATCGGGCTGCACGAGCTCGCCCGCCACGCGGTGCACGTCCTCGGTGCCGACCGCCTCCAGCTTGCCACGGTAGGTCTGCCACCAGTCGTGCGGCTGGTCGTACACCGCAAGTGGCTCGATCGCCGATGCGATCCCGCCGGTGGTCTCGAAGCGGAGCGGGAAGACGCCCACCAGGAAATCACGCACCTCTGCCAGCTCGACCTCGGTCGGGGGCGCCTCGCGGATCCGATCGAGCTGGCCGAGGAGCTCGCGGATGGCGTCGGTGGTGACCTCCGTCTGGACCGCCGCGCTGGCCGTGAACGGGCCGACCGCGCGGCGGGGATCGAACGAGCAGCGGGCCCCGTACGTGTAGCCGAGCTCCTCGCGCAGGCGCACGTTGAGGCGGCTGCCGAAGACCCCGCCCAGGAGCGCCGCCATCACGAGTGCCGGGAAGTAGCGCGGATCGTGCCGACCGATTCCAAGGTGTCCCACCCTCAGCTCGCTCTGGACCGATCCGGGCCGGTCGACGAGGAAGATTCGGCGCCCTCCGCGCTGGACCGGCTCGATGGTCCGATGCTCCGGCGCGTGCCCCGTCCAGTCGCCGAGATGCCGCTCGACCGCCGCCAGGGCCGAGTCCGACGAGATCGCCCCGGAGATGATGATGTCCGCAACGTTCGGCGCATAGTGCGTGGCGTGGAAGGCGCGCGAGTCCTCCACGGTGAGGGCCTCCACCGTTTCCGGAGGCCCGGCGCTGAGTCGTCCGTATGGGACCTCATCGGCGAAGACCTCGCGCAGGAAGCTCTCGTCCGCCAGGCGGCCGGGATCGGCGCGAGCCTGGAGAATGTCGTTCAGGCGCTCGCCCTTGAGCCGATCGAACTCCCCGCTGTCGAGTCGCGGCGTGCGCAGCATCTCGACCAGCAGCGCCAGCCCCTCGTCGAGCTTGCTGCCGAGCGCGGTGAAGCTCGCCCGGGCGCTGTCCCACGACGACTCGCTGGCGACGGCGAACCCAAGCCGCTCGGTCGTCTCGGCGAAGGCCGATGCATCGAGGCGTTGGGTCCCGGTCACCAGCAGCTGGGCCGTCAGATCGCCGATTCCGGCATGGGCCTCGTCTTCCGATGCTGCGCCGGCATCGGTCAGCAGATGGATGCTGACCAGCTCACGGTCGGGAAGTGGGACGAGCCAAACGCCCAGCCCGTTGTCGAGGCGCTGGTACGAGAAGTCGGGGAATTGGTACGGCCGTGGCGACCCGGCGATGGGACGGGCGATCACGGCGCCGCCTCGGCCGGGACGTAGGTGAGGGTGACCCGGTTGTCAGGCCGCAGCGACGCCTGCAACGCCTCGCTGACGCGACGCGCGTCGACCGCGGCCCAGCGGCTCGACTCCGTGTTGATCCGCTCCGGCTCGTCGAACAGGCAGGTGTACATGCTGAGCCGATCCGCACGTTCGCCGATGCGCTCCAGTGCCCCCGCCAGGTGCGCGGCATGCAGGTTGTTGACGCGCTCGAGATCCCCCTCAGTCGGACCGTCCGCCGCCAAGCGATCGACCTCGGCCAGCGTCGCCGACTCGAGCGTCTCGGTGCTGACACCCGGGCGAGCGGTGACCCACAGCGCGAACATGCTCGCGCCGCCCACGATCGGGAACACGAAGACGCTCGCGTCCTGGGCCAAGCGCTGCTCGCGAACGAGGCTGGCGTAGAGCCGGGACGCGCGTCCGGCACCGAGGATGTCGGCTGCCACGTCGAGCGCGTCGAACTCATCGGTCCCGAACGGGGGAATCCGTGATGCGAGATAGATGCGGGGCAGGGGCACCTGGTCGGGGACCGTCTCGCGCACCGGCGCGCCGATGAGCGGGTCGACCGTCATGTCGGGCGGCGGCGGGAGGGCATCATTGGGCGGGACCGGCCCGAAATGGCGCTCGATCATCGCCAGCGCCTCATCGGTCTCGAAGTCCCCGGCGACGGTCAGAACGGCGTTGTTCGGCGGATACCAGGTGGCGAAGAATTCGCCGACGTCCTCGAGGGAGGCGGCCGACAGATCCTCCATCGAGCCGATGGTCGAGTGGTGATACGGATGGGCCTCGGGATAGACGAGCGCCTGCATCTTCTCGTCCCACGAGCCGTACGGCTGATTGTCGACGCTCCAGCGCCGCTCGTTTTTCACCACGTCGCGCTGGTTGTCGAGCTTCTCCTGGGTCATCGCCGGAAGCAGGCTGGCCATCCGATCCGCCTCGAGCCAGAGGGCAAGCTCCAGCTCATGGCCGGGAAGCGTCTCGAAGTAGTTCGTGCGGTCCAGCCACGTGCTGGCGTTCAGCGTGCCGCCGGCGGCCTGCACGAGGCTGAAGTGCTGGCCCTTCTCCACGTTCGCGGAGCCCTGGAACATCATGTGCTCGAAGAGGTGGGCGAATCCCGTCTTGCCGGGCTTCTCGTGCTTGCTCCCGACGTCGTACCACAGGTTGACCGCCACCAGCGGAGCGCGCGGGTCCCGAGAGAGGACGACCCGCAACCCGTTGTCGAGCACGTGACGCTGGATCGGAACCTGGGCCAAGAACGCCTCCGCGAATGGACCGATGCGGCCTCCCGAGGGCAGCCGACGAACGAGCGATGAACAGGCCGAATGGCGGGCCGAGGGGACCCGCCATCGGTGGTCGAATGGTGAGCGCCCGGGGATTCGAACCCCGAACCTAGTGATTAAGAGTCACTTGCTCTGCCGTTGAGCTAGGCGCCCACACGGATGTTGACCGAATCACGCCCAGATTTCAAATGCTCGGCTCAACAGGTGGGCTGCCTATGGGGGACCAACGTCGATCAGGAGCTGCGGCCGGGTGGCCGTCTCGCGACTGGCGTACTGGACCTGCGGGCTGCTCCCATCGCTGCTCACCAGGGCGAACGAATAGGTGCCGTTGCCCGACGAGAACGCCGCCGGTGACAGCGCGATCTCGACCCACCCGCCCGCGGTGACGGCTCCGGCCTGACCGAGGCTCGTTCCCGACGGAGGCGGAGCATTCCTCCAGGTGATCGTCTGCTCGCTCCACGGCGAGGTCACGCGCAGGACGCTTCCGCCATCCGTGCCGCCGGAGTTGACCCACAGCCGGAGACGGGCACCGGTGACCGGACCGGAGATCCCGCTGACGGAGAAGGAGAGGTAGGAGCGATACGCGTCCTTGGCGTGAACCCGAACACGGAGATCCGCCTTGGTGCCGAAGTTCGTCGTCGCCTGCTGGCTGCGGACGTAGGCGTCGGCCGATGCGGTCGCCACGACTCTGGTTCCGACCACGACGTAGTCGGTCCGCGTCCGGGTCGTATTGCCGCCGGCGTTGGTGGCAGTGAGGCTGACGGTGTACCTGCCTGCCGTCGCGTAGGTGTGGGTCGGGCTCTGTGAGGTCGAGCTCGTGCCGTCGCCGAAGTCCCAGGACCAGCTCGTCGGACTGCCGGTCGACAGGTCAGTGAACGTCACAGGCAGCGGTGCGTTGCCGGTGAGCGGGCTACCAGCGAAGTCGGCGCTCGGCGCCGGCGGCGCGACGGTGACGTAGTCCGCCTCGGTCTTCGTGTCAGTGCCGCCCCCGTTGGTCGCCGTCAGGCTGATCGTGTAGGTCCCCGCCGTCGTGTAGGTGTGCGTCGGGCCCTGCTCGTCCGAGGTGCTTCCGTCTCCGAAGTCCCACAGCCAGCTCGTCGGCGAACCGGTTGAGAGGTCGGTGAAGGCGACCTGGAGCGGCGCTGTTCCGCTCAGCGGACTCGCTTCGAAATCGGCGACCGGGGGCGCGGACGGCGGCGCGGCGACCGTGACGTGGTCCGCCTCGACCTTCGTGTCGGTGTCGTCCGCGTTGGTCGCCGTCAGGCTGACCGTGTAGGTCCCCGCCGCCGTGTAAGTGTGCGAGGGGTGCTGGTCGGTGGAGGTCTCGCCATCCCCGAAGTCCCACAGCCAGCTCGTTGGGCTGCCGGTCGACAGGTCGCTGAACGTGACGGCCAGCGGTGCGGTGCCCGTTCGCGGCTCGGCATTGAAGTCAGCCGCCAGCGGCTCCGGCTGGGGATCCCCGAGCGGCAGGTAGTTGTGCCAGTAGTGGTCGGTCGTGTCGTCCGAGGCCAGCACGACCAGACCGCTGGTCGGGTTGACCGACTGCTTCGTCGAGGTGGCGTCGTTCATGTCGGGGCTGGCCGCATCACGGATGAACGGTGTGCCGAGGCCGGCCTCGAACGAGATGGCGTCCATCGACGTGCTCTTCATGTAGATCGTGCCGCCCGTCTCGTTGGACGTGGCGAACATGTAGATCGTCCGGTTCACGTCGTCGAGCATCACGATCGGCCGGGTGTGGTGATCGCGCACCTGGCCGAAGACGTGGCTGGCCCAGTTGCCGGTGGCCGGGTCGCGCACCAGCAGCATGATCAGCGGCGCGGCACCGGCCGTTTGCGAGGTCTTGACCGCCGCGTAGACCTGGCCCCCAGCGCCAGCGTGGATCGACTTGAGGTTGATGTGGTCGTCGGCGTTGTTCGGACCCTGGATCGCCGTGCGCGACGCCTCCCAAGCGTCCGGGGGCGCGCCGTCGACGTGCTCGGCGAAGTAGAGCGCCGAGTCGTTCTGGTTGCTCCACATGACACCGATGCGGTTGCCCTCGAAGGCGACGACGGACGAGATGTCATCGGTCGTCAGGTTGGCGGCTCCGGCCACCGGCAGGACGAATGGCGTTCCCCACACCGCATCGGACGTCGTCGAAGAATTGACGTACACCCGCGCGTCCTGGACCCAGGTCGCCCACAGTCGGCCGGTCGAGTCCTTGTCGATGACCAGGCTCTCGCTCTTGGCGGCGTTGATGTTCACCGGAAAGCCTGCATCGAGGCTGTAACGGTCGGCGCCGGGGTCGTAGCTGAAGCGGTAGAGACGCGCGTTCTGGCCCGCCGCGCCCAGCGTCGAAAAGAGCTGCGAGCCGACGTACAGCTTCGTGCCGTCCCAGAGCGCATCCGACCTGGTCGTGGCCCGGCCGTCGACCCGAGTTCCGGTGTTGCTCCACGTCTGAGTGGCGAGCTCCAGGCGATAGATGAAGTTTCCGTTCTGGGTCTCGTCCCACATGATTCCCCACCACATCCCGTCCGCCCACCACAGCTTGCTCTGCGGCTTGGCGCCCGTGACCTCGGTGCCGATGCCGGTGAAGTGCTGGTTCCGGTAGCCGACATCGCCTTCCGCGGCGCTTGTGGTGGGGAGCGCCGGCTGGAAGAGGGCAAGGCTGAGCGCGAAGGCCGTGAGCCACAGGCGCGATGCGAAACGCCGCTTCACGAGTGGTTCGCTCGGGGTCGCACTGTCGGTACCTCGGTAGGGATGTTGCGCGCCGGCGCGCTGGGCAGTCGGCCGACCGATGCGCCCCCGCACGGTGCGCGTTCACCGACGCCCCGTGCCCGCATCCGTCGACTCTGCGGTTGAAATTACCCCGCCCGCGATGGTTGCGATATCCGTGGAACTACGGATTGCGGTACGGAACGTGGGCTCAGGGATGCGCCCCTTCCATCCTTCGCCCATGGTTTCGCCGCCTCGCCGCGAGGGCGAGCGCAGGTCAGGCGGGGCCGGGTCCGCCGTTCGGCTCCGGCGCGTGCTTCAGGTAGTTCTCGTCCGCAAAGGCGCGTATGGCCGACATGTCGAAGGTCTCGAGCTGCAGGCTGCGGCGCCACGCGGTCACCACGACCGGGCTTCCGAGCTCCTCGGCGCCACCCCACGGGCTCACGATGAACTTGAACCGACCGCTGATGCCGGATGCGGCCTGTCCCTCAACGTACGAGGTCAGCTCGGAGACCTCCGCGTCGTCGAGCGCATCGGGGTCATACCAGATGACGATGCCGCCGTGCTCCAGGTTGTGGATCAGCTGAGACTCGTTCTGCGCCGTCGAGTACGCGCCCCATGCGGCGGGGGTGCCCCAGTGCGGGCCGGAGGTGGCGGGCAATGACGAGTACGGGTTGGCGCCACACTCCGCGGGCGCATCCGGGGCGCGGCAGCTCGCTCCATCGGTGATGTGGGTCCCGCCGTCGTCGGGTTGTGTGGCCCCGGCGGAAGGATCGGGCGTCCCCCCCATGACGAGCACGAGCGCGATGATGATGACGCCGACGAGCAGTACGCCGCCGATGGCGAGCAGCCGCCAGTCGGGCAGGCTGGCACCACCACCGCCGCCACCCGCGTCGAGCCTTCGACTGAGCGCTTCGCTGCTGGCGCGCTCCCGCCGCTGAATTCCTGATGTCCGCCGCTTGGCCATATGGCCGGGAAGAATAGCGGACGTGCCGATGGGGCGCCGATCGCGATCAAAGCGCTCGTGGCACCTGATCTGCTCGTTGGTAGAATCTCGTCACCGCGCGTCGCCTTCCGGCGGCGCTTCCGCGACCTCGCCCCACCCGGAGGTGCCATGACCACAGGGAGCTCGCCTCGCCGCCGCGAGAACCCCTTCACGCTCGTGAAGCGCCTGGTGTCAGGCGGCGTGACCCTGGCCAAGCTCGAGATCCGGCGTGGACGCCAGGAGATGGCCCGCAACCTCGGTGAGCTGAAAACGGGGATCGTGCTGATCGCGATTGCCGCAGCCCTCGGATTCGTCTCTCTCATCGCGCTGGTGGCATTCATCATCGCCGTGCTGGTGGTCATCGGGCTCTGGTGGGTCGCGTTGATCGTACTCGTGGTCATGCTCGTCGCTGCGGGCCTGCTTGGGTGGAATGGCATCAAGCGAGTGACCAGCACGAAGTACACCCCGCAAGAGACCATCGCAGCCCTGAAGGAGGACGTGGCGTGGGCGAAGAGCCGCTTGCTGAGACGCGACTAGCGATCAGCGCTCAACGCACCGAGATGGAGCGCACGGCGGACCAGCTCCGCGATGCGCTCGACCTGAAGAAGCGCTTCCGCGAGAACCCGGCACTCTTCGTCGGCCTTGGGGCCGGCGCCGTCTTCCTGCTGGTCGGTGGGCCGGTCCGGGTCGCCAAGCTCGCGCGCCGGCGCATCTTCCGATCGGAGCCCGAGAAGGCATATGACGCCCTGCCGAAGTCGATGCAGTCCTGGGTGGACTCGATGGCCGGCACGATCGGCCCCCGGGCCGCGGACGCTCGCCAGTCACTCTCCGAAGAGCTGGTCCGTTGGCGGCACGACCCGAAGCGTCATGGCAAGGTCAGCAAGAAGCTGGCGAAGCAGGCCGCCGAGGGTCCGCCCGGACCGAGCCGGGCGGCGTGGAACGCGTTCGAGGCGGGAGCGGCGATCCTCACCGCGGCGCTCGCCCGCAAGGCGGTCGAGCGTTTCCTGTCGGGGGAGCCCCCGTCGGGGCATGCAACGCTCGACGCCATCGGCACCGCCGGGGGAGCGGCCGATCCGAAGCTGCGCCACGCCAAGGACGACATCACCAAGCCGCCGGAGCAGCGAGCCCGCGCCGCCGTGGCGGAGAAGCGGGATGAGTACTCGGGGATGAGCTCGCGCGACCGCTGATCGGCGGTCGCGACGGCTGGCCGCCGCCTGTTGTCCTGCGGATCACCACACCGTGGCCTGAGATAAGCCATTCGGCGGCGCGGGATAGCCCTTCGGGGCCATGGGCGCCGGTCCGGCACGCCGGTACGCTCAGTCGCAAATCCCTAGTCATGGTGCTCTGCTCTTGTCTTTTCTCGTTCCGCCTGACGGCCGTTCCTCCTCGATTCGGCGCAAATGCCTCGGTGCCAGCCTCGTTCTCATCCTCGCCTTCGGCTCGGTCGTTCTGGGTCCCGACGCGACGAGAGCGGCGACCGGCGACGTCACGCGCCTGGCCGGCGCCGACCGCTATGCGACCGCCGCGGCCATCAGCCGCGCGACCTACGCCGCGGGCGTGGCGGTGGCCTACATCGCCACC
>JBHENV010000088.1:0-6006 GCA_046261895.1 Candidatus Limnocylindria bacterium | reverse complement strand
GCGCGGGTCCAGACCTCCAGCGAGTTCATGACGCCCATCAAGAGGTCGAGCAGCACGCCTTCGGGGCGGCGACCGCCGAGAACCGGAGGGGTGGCGCGGCTCACGAGCCGGCGATCACCGCCGCGACCATGCCTCCCTCGTTGTCAAACGCGTTCCCCATCGGCGGCATGGTGGTCATCGTGGTCATCATGATCGTTCATCGGCTCCAATCTCCGCCCGTGTTGGTGATTCGTTCCGACAGCCTTCGCCCTCGCGTCCCAAGGGAATCCCACGACCCCAGAGAGGCCCGAGAGGGCTCCCAATCTACGATGGAGCGACACATGGACCACAGCACCCACGCGTCCGCCGACGCGCACCGCGCGCCACTGCATGACTCGGAGGCGGGAGGGCACGCGGCGCACGACAAGCATGCCGGCCACGATCCCGAAGCGTTCAGGCGCCAGTTCTGGATCGTCCTGGCCCTGACGATCCCGGTCGTCATCTGGAGCCACGAGGTGATGATGTGGCTCGGCTACACCGCGCCGGTTTTTCCCGGTTCGGAGTGGGTGCCGGCCGTGCTCGGGACCGTGATCTTCCTCTATGGCGGGAAGGTCTTCCTCGACGGCGCCCGCACCGAGCTCGGTGATCGTCAGCCCGGCATGATGACCCTCATCAGCCTGGCGATCCTGGTCGCCTTCGTCGCTAGCTGGGCGGCCACGCTCGGCGTCTTCGAGGTCGACGTGTGGTGGGAGCTCGCCACCCTGATCACCGTGATGAGCCTCGGCCACTGGATCGAGATGCGCTCGATCATGCAGGCCCGGGGCGCCCTGTCGGCACTTGCCGAGCTGCTCCCCGATGAGGCGGAGCGCGTCATCGATGGCGGGACGCAGACCGTGAGCCTGAACGAATTGCGGACCGATGACATCGTCCTCGTTCGACCGGGCGGCCGCGTTCCGGCGGACGGCAAGATTGCCGATGGCGCGGCAGACGTCGACGAGTCGATGATCACCGGCGAGTCGCGCGCCATCGCCAAGCAGCCCGGCGACACCGTGGTGGCGGGCACCGTCGCGAGCGGCGGCAGCCTCCGCATCCGGGTCACCGCCGTCGGCGATCAGACCGCCCTGTCCGGCATCATGCGGCTCGTCGCGCAGGCGCAAGCCTCGAACTCCCGAGCCCAGGCGTTGGCGGACCGTGCGGCGGCTGCCCTCTTCTACGTCGCGCTCGTCGCCGGCGTGCTGACGCTGGGGGCATGGACGCTGCTCGGAGAGCCTGAGGAGGCGTTGATCCGGACCGCCACGGTGCTGGTCATCGCCTGCCCGCACGCGCTCGGGCTGGCCATCCCGCTGGTCATCGCCATCAGCACGACGCTCGGTGCTCGCAACGGGCTGCTCGTCAAGGATCGGCTCGCGCTGGAGCGGGCGAAGGATCTCGACACCGTCATCTTCGACAAGACCGGCACCCTCACCCGCGGCGAGCCCGTGCTCTGGGCCGTGGCGGCCGTCCCCGGCATCGACGAGGAAGAGGTCCTTGCCATCGCGGCGGCGGTCGAGGCCGATAGCGAGCACCCGCTGGCCCGGGCGATCGTGCGCGGAGCCGAGCGCCGAAGCTTGCCGGCGCTGCCGGCCTCCGGCTTCGAGAACATGGCGGGGCGCGGGGCGCGGGCAACCGTGCAGGGAGTCGAGGCGCACATCGGTGGACCGCGACTCCTGGAGGAGCTGAAGCTCGCGGCGCCGGACGTCCTCAGGGCGGTGACCGACGGCTGGTCGCACGCCGGGCGGACGGTCCTGCATGTCATCGCGGATGGCCGGATCCTGGGGGCGATCAGCGTGGAGGACGAGATCCGGCCCGAATCGGTCGAAGCGGTTCGACAGCTGCACGACAAGGGGCTGCGTGTGGCGATGATCACCGGAGACGCGCAATCGGTGGCGGAATCCGTGGCGAAGCGCATCGGGATCGACGAGGTCGCCGCACAGGTGCTGCCGGCGGACAAGGCCGATGCCGTCCGGCGCTTCCAGGCCGGCGGGCGCAGAGTGGCCATGGTCGGCGATGGCGTCAACGACGCACCCGCGCTGGCGCAGGCCGATGTCGGGATCGCGATCGGCGCCGGGACCGATGTCGCCGTGGAGGCCGCCGGGATCGTGCTGGTGCGGGACGATCCGCGCGACGTGGCCTCGGCGATCGAGCTTTCGCGGGCGAGCTACCGGAAGATGATTCAGAACCTGGTCTGGGCCACCGGCTACAACGCGCTCGCCATTCCGGTGGCTGCCGGCGTGCTCGCCCCGATCGGCTTCGTGCTGCCGATGAGCATCGGGGCGCTGGTGATGAGCGTCTCGACCATCGTGGTCGCCGCGAATGCTCAGTTGCTCCGCGGCCTGCGGCTCTCGCCGGTGAGTCGCGCATGACCCGTGCTGCGGGGCTTACGACCAACGAAGGAGCAGGGGCGGGGCTCGGTGGCCATCTGCCCCGCACGACGGGCGAATAACTACCGAGCGACACCTCGATGGTCATTAGCCCCGCGGTGCGGGGGCCACGTGGCGACGACCGGCCGTGCTTGCCACTCTGACCCGATGAGGCAGCGCGGTTTCACCTCACGCGCCGGCGGCAACCGGCTGACGTTTCGTGAGCTTCGATAGCGCTGGCCCAAGCTCGTCGGTGAAAAAGCGGAAGAATCCCTCCTGGTCCGGACCGACCTGGTGGAAGTAAACGCTTTCGACCCCGGCATCGATGAATGCCTGGACCGACTCGACGTAGCGCCCGACATCCGGACCGATCGGCATCTGCTCCGCGAGCATCTCCGGCGTCACCAGGCTCGAGGCCTGCTGGAAGTGCTGCGGGAGCGGCAGCTCCTGCGACAGCTCGCCTGGCACACCGGCATTCGGCCAGATCTCGTGCACGGTCTTCTTGGCCGCGTCCTCCGAGGCCGCCCAGCACCCGGTGACCTGGCCGTAGATCGGCTTGTCGGATCCGCCTTCGGCTCGGAAGCCGTCGATTACTTCGGACCCTGGCGACGTCACGATCAGGCCGTCGCCGAGCTGGCCGGCCAATTCGGCTGACTCCGGACCACCGGCCGCGACAATGATGCGCGGGGGCTCCTCCAGGAGCGTGTAGAGGCGCGCGTTCTCGACGACGTAGTGCTCGCCGCGGTGGCTGAACAGCCTTCCCTCCCACAGGCCGCGCATGATCTCGATTGATTCCATCAGCATCTCGCGGCGCTCCTCGTATGGCGGCCAGTGGTCGCCGAGGATGTGCTCGTTCAGGTTCTCGCCGGTCCCGATGCCCAGGAAGAAGCGGCCGTCGAACAGGTCCGCGGTGGTAGCCGCCGCCTGGGCGATGATCGCGGGGTGGATGCGGATCATCGGGCAGGTGACGCCGGTGCCGACCTCCAGCGTCCGCGTCTCCCGCGCGATGCCGCCGAGGACCGTCCACACGAACGGCGAATGGCCCTGCGCGTCGACCCACGGATGATAGTGGTCGCTGATCAGCGCGAACTCGAACCCGGCCTCCTCGGCACGGGCCGCGTTCGTCACCAGGTCAGCCGTTCGATGCTCCTCGCTGCTGAGGGCGTAGCCGAATCGCACCACCCTCAAACGCCCTCGCCGGTCGGCTCGTTGTGATCGTGGACGTGCGCCTCCTGGCCGTGATCCTCGTCCTCGTTCTCGGGATCGTAATCGTGGCCATGGAGCAGCGGTGCGTGGTTGTGCTCGTGGCTGTGATAGTGCGCGCGATGATCGAACGCGCCGAGCGGCCCGCCGGTGTGATGGTGGGTAACGTGGTAGTGATCGTGGGAATGCACCTGCTCGGGATGCAGATGCTCCTGGTCGTTCGCTTCGGTCCCCACGGTCGTCTGCCCGCCGGCACCGGTCTCCTGGTACGTCATCGCCGTTGCCCTCGCTATCGGTGTGTGGCATCTGGTTCATGCAGGACGGATGCCGAGCGTCGAACCGGTTCTGCCAACGGCCCCGGCCCGGTGGAGCGGGATGGTCCGATTGGGCCATGGCCCGGCGTCGCCGGGCTGCTACCGTGCGCATCATGCGGATGAGCGAAGCCTCGATGAACGAGATCGCCCTCGGCGTGATCGCGGACGCGGTGCGTGCCAGCGATCTCCTCGTGGTCGAGCGGGGCGACGGCATGCTGCACCTGGCCGGTGGTCATGGGCGCGGCGCCGGCTGGGCAGGCATCGTCCAGGTTCGGCTCGACGACGAGCCGATGGCCGCAGCGGCGATCGCCCTCGATCGCGTCGTCCGGCGCTCGTCTTCAGACGCCGAGCGGATCGTGGGCCCCTACTGGAGCCGGCGCGCGGCCCTCGTGCCGGTGGGAGAGGCGCATCTCGTCATCTTCGGCGGCGACGACATGGAGCGGACCTCGGACGGCGAGCTGCTCCGTCACGCCGTGAGAGCAGTCGCCGCATGCGGGACGATCCCAGCCGAACGGCTGCTGGCCGACGAGCTCGAGGTCGTCCACGCCGTCCGCGCGCTGATGAGCCGCCGTCCGGACACCGTCGAAGCTTCCGCCCGACACGTCGCCGCCGTGGCGGCCGACGTCCTCGGCTGTGAGATCGGCATCGTCCTCGTCAGGGATGGCGAGCGCTCATCGGTGGCTATCCATGCCATCGATGGCGATCACGAGGATCCAACCCTGGAGGCTTCGCTGCTCGCCCTCGCCGAGCGTGCCCGCGCGAAGCCCGTCCTCGAGCAGGAGCTGGCCGAGCGGGTCGAGCTGGTGGGCATGACGATCGTCTCGCGGCTGGCGCTCGAGATCGGGAGCGAGGACTAGCTCGGCCTGCTGGTGGTCGCGCACGCCAGCCATCGGCCACGCGGTTTCACGACGCTCTGCCAGCGGATCGGTCGGTCATTGGCCGAGGCCGCGGAGGTTCTGATCGGTCAGGCGCTGCTCAAGGAGACGATGGCCGCGGAGCGAGATCGCTACGCGCAGCAGGCCAGGAGCGACTCGCTCACCGGCCTCGCGAACCGCGTCGCGTGGAGCGAGGCGCTCGGCACCATCGAGCCCGAGATGCGAACCTCGTTCGTGGCGTTCGATGTCGATGGGCTCAAGCGGATCAATGACTCCGCCGGTCATGCCGCGGGGGATGCGCTCCTCGTTGCGGCGGCCGACGCGTTACGGGCCGCCGTCCGGGACCGCGACATCGTGGCGCGGCTCGGGGGCGACGAGTTCGGCGTGTTGCTGGTCGGTGGATCCGAGGCAACCGCCCGCCAGGTCATCGACAGGGTCCGGGAAGTGGCAGCCGCGTGGCAGGGCGAAGACGGCCCGTATCGGCTGACGCTCACCGCAGGCTGGGCCGCGACCCGTCCCGGCGAATCGCCGCTGACCGCCTATTCACGTGCCGACGACATGCTCTGCGCCAAGAAGGGCGTCTGACTGACGTCAGGGGGTGTGTCGCCGGTCTTTCACCGGCGGCGTGCGCCCCCTCACGTCCTCATGACCCGTACCACGGGGCTAACGACCAAGATCAGCGAGCTCCATGGCGATCCGCTCGTCCAGCGGGTCAAATCGCCACGGAGCTCCCCCACGAAGCGCCACCGTTTCATCGGTGAAATGCCAGCGGGAGTGGCCGATCCCCGTTGAAGGCGACTCGCGGGCGATCGATCTGTTGCTGACCAACCTACCGAAGTGCATCGGTGTCGAAGCCGAGACGGTCCTTGACGACCTCCAGGCAATGCAGCGCGAGCTGAACCTGAAGCAGCGTGACGCCGGCCTCGAGCGCCTGATCCTGCTGGTTCGTGGCTCTCGACGGAACCGCGATACTCTGCGAGCCGCCGATGCACTTCAGCGCGACCTTCCCCTCTCTTCACGCGCCGTCATGGCTGCTCTTGCGCGCGGCCGTGATCCGGGAGCCAACGGCATTGTCATCCTCTAGGCGCCAAGCCTTCACCCGCAGCGCGGGGCTAACGACGAAGAAGAGCCAGCTCCGTGTGTCAATCCCGCTCGCAGGGCGGGGCAGATTGAGAAAGGAAACCCAGCTTCTACGGCGCTCGATGCCCGTAAGCCCCGTACCACGGGTGAACAGGG
>JBHENV010000087.1:0-7612 GCA_046261895.1 Candidatus Limnocylindria bacterium | reverse complement strand
GCCGCCGGGAACGTGCAGCCCGTACAGATCGAGTGTCGAGTTGATCGCGCCGAACTGCGCCCCGGCGCCGATGCGCGCCGTCCCCGCAACGGTATCGATGCCGATGCCGTCGATCCCGGCGACGTCGAGGATCATCCCGTCGTTCAGGGAGTAGCCGGCGGTGCTGTGGCCACCTGATCGGCAGGTCAACGGCCAGCCGTGCTCATGCGCCCAGCCCAGTGCCAGCCGCACGTCCTTGAACGTCGCGCACTTGACGATGATCCGGGGACTGGCCGGGTACAGCGGGTTGCCCTGGCGATCGGTGTCGTAGCTCGGGGAGCCCGGCAGCACGATGGTTCCGCTGAGCGCCGCATCCATTCTCGTGAGGTCACCACGCGAAAGGCCCAGCGGGGCGAGCGCGTCGCCGGGGGCGCCGGGCCACGTTGCCTCCGGGGCGGCGGGCCGGCCTTCGATGCGCGGATGTCCCAGGCGTGGCACGTGTTCCCTCCTCAGGTCTGGCTGTAGGGAATCTGGAGGCTGCCAGAGAGGTAGGCGCACAGGAGATCGGGGTCCCACCCGCCAATCCAGAAGCTGATCATCCAGGGGCCTTTGAGGTCGAGCGCGCCGAGATAGAGCTTCGCTGGGCCGACGACCCTGGCATCGGCGCCCTGCATCGGAAAGGCGAACCGTTCCACGAACGAGTGCGCCATCGTGCGCCGGTCCTGCCTGCCGGCGTTGGCCTTGGCGAAGTCGACCGCGAACTGCAGCTCGGCGATGCGACCCTCGAGGGACGCCATGGCCTCGGGGTCCTTCGCCTTGGTGAGGTCGGCCTTCAGCAGCTCGAGACGCTGAGAAGCGACCCCGAGCTGATCCCACACGCCAGTCGCGTGCCCAACGGTCTGGGGCTCGAACTGCATGCCCTGCGCTCCGTGCGCCAGGAGCTGCGCTTCGGGTACCTCCCAGAGCGGTATGTCGGGCTTGGCGGGGTCGAACGGTGCCGAGCGACCGATCTCGAGCTTGCCCGCCGCGATGCGGAGGTTGAACGGGTAAATCGGCTCGAACCCGGGCAGGGTGAGGGTCCAGTTGCGGTTCTCGAAGCGTGGCTGGTCGAGCAGCTCGACGGTGGCGCCGCTGAGCGCCTCGACCGGCGCGACCTCGCTCCCTGTGACACGCCGCGCCTCGCTCACCGTTACGCCGAGCCGTTTCGGGCCGTGGGAGCGCGGCTTGAAGTCCGTCGGCGGCTGGAGGTGAATCACGCGATCGAAGTCCGGCTCGCCGGCGAAGGCGAACGTGTACCCGCTGACGCCGCGCGGCTCGTCCGCCGGGTCGGGGTCGGTCGGCAGCCGGATGACGCACCAGCCGGAGAACTCGATCACGAGGCTTGCACTCATGGACCCGGAGGCGCCTCCTGCATCGCAGTCCGGAAGTTGTAGGCGATCCGTGCCAGGTTCTGATATGCGAACTCGAGGCGGCTCCTCAGCGGTGCGGGGTAGGTCGAGTCGGTGCTGAGCCGCTCTGCATCGGCGGCCATGCCGTCGAGATGCTGCTCGATGAGGCTCCAGGCCGCCTGCCGATGCGGCAGGAAGGCAAGCCGGCGGGGGAGCGTGAAGGACGGCCCGGCGCGAACGCCCGGATCGTCCACCGCGGGAAGCTGGGTCAGGACCTCGCCGAGCGGCCGGATGACCGCGGTCATCAGCGGGAAGAAGACAGCCTGCTGAAGCGCGGCAACCTCGGGCGCCGTCTCGTCGCTTTGTCCGAAGTAGCGCATGAGGAGCAGCACGGTGATGGCGTACGCGTCGTCGCACAGGTCGAAGATCCGGCGCGCAGCGGGGTCGGTGATCTTCTCGCGCGTCGGGTTCTCCATGACCGGGCGCGCCGGCTCGAACGATGGATCGCGTTCCGTCGCCGCCTTCAGATCCCTCGCGATCTCGAGCAACCGCCCGTAATGGCTCGTTGCGCGTCCTTTCGGTGATCCCTCACCCTCCTCGACGATCTGTGTGATGACCGCCAGGGCCGACTTCAGGTCGGTGACAGCGTTGAACGTAACGTCGTAGAGGGTGGTGTTGGGCGGTAGCGTCACGCCGCGGAGCGGAACCGGCACGATCTCGAGCGTCACCCGTTGCGCGGACGGCGGACCGATGAACAGGTCGGGCCAATCGGGCCCATCCAGCTGCCGGAAGATGTCGGCGATCTCCTCGTACAGCTGGCCGACGGACTTGGCCGTCTCCGCATCGAGGTCCAGGGCCAGCGAAGAGGCGATCTCCTCGTGCTCCGACGTCTGCTTTGCGGGTTGTTCGAGCCGGATGAGCCGCCTCAGGAATTCCGGGCCGAACCGCTCCAAATTCGGCGGATCGTGGACCGGGTAGAACTCGGACGGGATGGGGAACGGCGGGCGGAGGAAATGGGGAGCCTCGCCGATGGCGGTCAGCAGGTTTGCCACGAGGCCGAGATGCTCCATCTCCTGCCGCGAGATGAGGAGCAGGTCCGCCTCCCAGCGTCGCATGAGCTCCAGCTGCTCCCAAGAGACGCCCTCGTCACGGCGACGCTTCATGGAGAACGCGGCGAACAGGTACTGGCAGACGACCCCGTGCTCGAGCTCGGCCGCCGCCACCAGCAGCTCGCCCAGACGATCGCGCAGATCCATCTGCTCGTACTTTGGTGGCGGGGCGGGTGGCGGTCTCGAGGTCAAGGTCAGCGCTTCGCCAGGTCTGGCATCTCCGCCCCCGTCAGGATCGCGTTCGCCGCCGCGAGGTCACGCGTCTCTGCCTGCTCGGGGAACTGCGCGAGAATAGGTCGCAGCAGCGCCTCTCCGCCCGAAGCGTCTCCGCCGGCACGCAGCAGCCGTGCGCGGCTCGTGGCGGCGCGCAGCTCGAGCGCGCGCTGGCCGCGGCCTCGTGCGAGTTCGAGCGCGGTCGCGTACTCCGCGTCCGCAGTTGCCTCATTCGCTCCGGTGTCGAGCACGAGATCGCCGCGTAGCCGGTGCAGCTCGGCCTCCCAGAAGCGCTCATTGGTGCGATCGGCCAGGGCCAGCGCGGATTCGACGATTTCCAGCGCCCCTTCGGCGTCACCGGCAGTCCGGAGGCCATCGGCGAGCAGTGAGAGGAGGTAGGTACGGAAGAGTTCCGCACCGGTCATCTCCCAGATGGCGAGCCCACGTCGCATCATCTCGACGCCGCGATCTGCCTGGCCCGTGGCCGATAACGCCCATCCGAGGAACACCTGTCCCTGCGCGAGCCAGTTCGGGAAGACCTGCTCAACCGACTCGGACGCGATCCAGTCGGCGACGTCCGCCACCGCCGACGCGTCGCCCCGCACCTGGTGGGCGAACGCCTGTCCGACGCCGGCCCACAGGGCGCTGAACGGATGGAACCAGGTCTCCGACAGGGCGCGGGCGGCATTCGCGGTGGCCAACCCGCGCTCAGGCTCGCCCGAAAGCCACAGGACACCGGACAGGTGCACCATGGCCACCGCACCGGGATCCTTGCCGTACATGAAGACGTGCGGGTGATGTCGTGGGGCGTCGTACAGAGCGGCGGCCCGCTCGAGATGCGTCCGCGATTCGACGGCGTTGCCGAGGTAGTAGGAGGTGGTCCCGCGATCGAGCTCCGCCTCGATCTGGAAGTCGACATCCCCGAATCGATCGGCGAGCTCGAGGTCGCGCACCGCCAGCTCGTAGGCCGTGGTGAGCTGTCCGCGGACGAGGTAGTAGGTGAGGACACCGACGCGGGTGGGGAAGAGCTCCGGCACCTCGCCGACCACTTCGGTCAGCTCCGCCGCGCGCTCGTACATCTCGCCCACCTCCGGGTTGGCCCAGCCGCGCGTCAGCGTCATCGGCACGGCGGTGAGCACCCGCAACCCCAGCTCCTGTCCAGCGCGCTGCGGTGATTCAGGCAGCGTTGCGAGCTGGTCGATGGCGGTCGTCAGATGCGAGACGGCGTCGAGGTTGGCCGAGCGACCCATGGCGGCCTGCCCGGCCGCCATCCAGTACGGGATGGACGCTGCGGCCTGGCCGGCCTGGGTCAGGTGGTGGGCGACCATCTCGGGACGTCCCGCTGTCGTGTCGGCGAACCGCTCCACCAGGGCGCGCGCGACGCGCTCGTGATGCTCGTTCCGGGCGCTGCGCAGCAGAGACAGGTACGCAGCCTCCTGGATGAGCGCATGCTTGAAGATGAATCGCTCGCCATCCGGCTGGCCGGAAGCCACCAGCAGCTCCGCCTTCACCAGTGCATCCAGCCGATCGCGGATCGCGGCCTCGTCCCATGGAGCCACCGCCTGGAGAAGCTCGAACTCAAACTCGCGACCGATGACCGATCCCAGCTGCGCCACCGCTTTCGCAGGCCCGAGCCGATCGAGACGCGCCATGAGCGAGTCGTGCAGGGTGGCCGGCACGGCCATTGGTGGCAGGGGCGCGCTCAGCTCCCATCGGCCGTTGATCTGCGCAAGAAGTCCCGACTCGAGGAGGTTCTTGGTGAGCTCCTCCACGAAGAGCGGCACCCCGTCCGTCCGGCTAACGATCTGCCGCTCCACCTCGTCCGGCAGTCGGAGGCCTCCGGCGACACGCTCGATCATCGCGGTCGACTCCTCCGGCGCGAGACGCTCGAGCGTCAGCTCGGTAGTCCCCTCCCGGTCGGCGATCGCCGGGCGCGCGTCGTCGCGGTAGGTGATGACCGCCATCAGCCTGTTGGCCGGCGCGCGATCCAGGATGGTGCCCAGCAGATCGAGCGTTGTTGGATCGGCCCATTGCGCGTCCTCGAAGACGAAGAGGACGGGCTGCCTCGCGGCTCGCTGAACGATGGCCGAAACCAGCGCCTCGATGGTGAGCTGCTTCTGACGTTCGGGGGTGACGCTGGGTGCGGGATACCGGTGATCGTCCGGCAGTCCCAGCAGAGTGATGAAGAGCGGGGCCACGCTTTCCAGGTCGAATCCGTACTGCACGAGCCAGCCGTCGAGCTTCTCGGCGCGCTGTTCGGGCGTGTCGCCGCGATCGAAGCGGAGGATGAAGCGCTCGAACAGCTCGATGAATGGATACAGGGCGGTCGCGCCGTGGTAGGGCGATCCCTGGCACGGAGTCAGCCAAGCGGACGGCTCGGATGCGACGTGCTCTTCGAGCATGTGCACCAGTCGCGACTTGCCGATGCCAGCTTGCCCGGTGATGAACACCACCTGGCCGCTTCCCGCCACGGCGCGGCTCCAGGCATCCAGCAGGATGCGACGGTCCTCCTCGCGTCCGACCAGCTTGGTCAGCCCGCCCGCCTGAGCCGCCTCGAGACGGGATCGCGCCGGGCTCTGGTGGATGGCCCGATAGACCTCAATCGGCTCGCTGATCCCCCTCAGCTCGTGCGGGCCGAGCGACTCGAGCTCGAAGTAGCCGGCGACGAGATGATGGGTGGATGCGCTGATGAGGACCGCATTGGGGGAAGCCAGAGTCTGCAGCCGCGCGGCGATGTTGGGGGTGCGTCCGACGGCAAGGTTCTCGCGCCGGGCGCCGGCACCCATTTCGCCTGCCACGACCATGCCCGTGTGAATACCGACCCGGACCGCGATTCGAGCACCGCGCTCGGCTTCGAGCCGCTCGTTACCCCGTTCGATGGCCTCGACGATCCCGAGACCACTGCGCACCGCGCGTTGGGCGTCGTCCTCGTGCGCGGTCGGATAGCCGAAGTAGACCAGAAGGCCGTCGCCGAGGTACTGCGCGATGTGCCCGTCGTAGGCGGCGATCACGGCGGCGCACGTCGACTGGTAGTCGAGAACCACGCCGCGGAGATCCTCCGGATCGAGCTGATCCGCCAGCTCAGTCGAGCCAACGAGGTCGCAGAACAGGACCGTCAGCTGGCGTCGTTCGGCCGACCCTTCCTCCCGGCGGGGTGGGCTCGTGTCGCGGGGTCCACTCGCAGCGGACGTCGTACGAACACCCCTGGGCACGGAGTTGAGCCGGCGCATCGTACATCCGGGGCGGAGAAAGCGGAAGAGAGCCGGCGAGCGATCGCCCGGGACATTGCGCCAGATCCTGACGCCGACTGCCTCGCCGGCCTCTTCATGGGCGCCCGATACGGTGGCCTGACGGAGGTCACCGAAGCTACCAACGCGATGCTGCGGGTCGCCGAGGCCGGCAACAGGCAGTACCGGCAGAGCGCGTGGTTCGATCAGCCAGGAGTTCGCGCGCTGCGACTTCTCACAGTTGAGCCTCTTCAATGAGCAGCATTTCAATGCTCGGGAGATGGTGAAGCTCCTGCTCAGCCGCCTCGACACACCGACGGCTGAGATTCAGCTCATGACCGCATTGCTCATCCACGCCATCGACCTGGAGATCAAGGCCGATGTGCCGCGCTCGACGGCGGCGATGACGGAGCTCTATGAGGCACCAACATCCTGCACCGGAGGCGACACCAACAGCCGGGATGCCGATGCCCGCGAAGCCAAGGTGGAGTTTCTCCGCCTCTACAAACCGATCGCCGAGCACTACGGTCTGCGTCTCTGGTCGCCCGAGGACTTCTAGCGGTCGAATCGGCCGCACGCACGAAGGAGGAACGTTACGCCGCTTCCTCCATCCCGGCGCGTTCACGTGCCATCGCGAGTGCCACCGCGACGGCGTCTTCCGCCGATAAGGCGGCGCCTTCAATTCCCGGACCAGCGGGGAAGGGCATCCGCTCCGCGATCCGTGGGTGCCCGCAGACGCTCCCTCACGAAGGCGACGAACGGTGCCATCTCGGCGGCCAGCAGGTCGACGTCCTCGGCGGTTCCGTGGCCGCCGTATGACCGCAGGGCAGCACGCAACGCTGCATGCCAGCGGGCGGGAAGGTGCTCCAGTGCCCAGGCGCCCGCGGCGCGCTTCGAGATGACGACGTCCTTCGTCGCGAGGGAGCGAAGGATGCGGCTGCCATTCAGGATCGCGTAGGTGGCCTCGTAAGGATCGGTGTCGCCCTCGGCCACATGACGCTCGATGTGCTCGAGCTCCCTGTCGAGCTCGGCCGCGAGCTCACCCCAGGTCGGGGCGGTGACGATCTCATGTGGCTCGGCACCATGAAGGTTGACGTAGCGGCCGGCGAGCCAGTGCGCGCGCTGGACTGCCCATGACGTGTCGCGCCTCCCTTCGTGCCAGGCGTGCGGCGGATGATCTGAGCCGCGTGCGTCGTCTACGAGGACGTACCACGCGTCCCAGTCGACATCGTGTTCGGCGGCGATTGCTTCCTGTGCTTCCTCGATCCGTCGTGCGGTCTCCGGGTCAGGTCGTTGGGCGACGAACACGTACGTGTCGAGGTCTCCGGCGTGTGCCGGGTCGCTGATGCTCGTCGTCCCGCCGTGCGCCCACATCGCGACGAGATCGTCTCCCAGGAGCGGCAGCAGCATGTCGCGCAAGCGCGACCATGCGGCCTGTGCCGTTTCCGGGACCTCATGCAACGGGAGACCGCCCATCGGCCGAGGATACCGCCCCATCGGGGAGTCAACGGCGGATCAGCGGGGCGATGCCAGCCGCAGCAGAGGGGAACAGACCGTGCGGGACCGATGAGTGTCGAGGGCGCGTGTCGTCTAACACATGTAATGGCAGCGACGCCCGATAGGAGGACATCATGCGCAAGCCCATCCCGTGTCTCTGGTTCGATGGCCAGGCCGAAGAAGCGGCCGAGTTCTACAC
>JBHENV010000086.1:0-6653 GCA_046261895.1 Candidatus Limnocylindria bacterium | reverse complement strand
GTCTCGAGCTCGATCTTGCCGGCGGTGGACGCCACCACCGATGGCAGGTCGCTGATCCGCGGCGCCGCTGACGGCTCACCGAGTCGGACCGCTCGCTTGAGCGCGGCCGCCGACAGCGTCTCGTGGTTTGCGATGGTCACCCGCACGGAGACGCCCGACCGCTGGCTGACCTCCGACGAGCGGCGGGCCAGCTGCGACAGCTCGGCCACCACCTCCTTCATGAAGCCCGGTACCTGCACCGGCACCGAGGTGCCCTCGTCGAAGGCGGCAGCCTCGGCCTCCATGATCGCGATCTCGACCGACGTCTCCTCCGGGTAATGCGTTCGGATCTGCGCCCCAAATCGGTCCTTGAGCGGGGTGATGATCCGGCCGCGGCTCGTGTAGTCCTCGGGATTGGCGCTGGCGATCACGAACAGGTCGAGGTCGAGCCGGACGCGGTAGCCACGGACCTGGACGTCGCGCTCCTCCATCACGTTGAGCAGGCCCACCTGGATCCGCTCGGCGAGGTCGGGCAGCTCGTTCAGGCTGAAGATACCCCGATGTGTTCGCGGCAGCAGCCCGTAGTGGATCGTCAGCTCGTCCGACAGGTATCGACCCTCGGCCACCTTGACCGGGTCGACCTCGCCGATCAGGTCGGCGATGCTGATGTCCGGGGTGCTCAGCTTCTCGCTGTATCGGTCCTCGGCCGCCCACCAGGCGATCGGCGTGGCGTCGCCGGCATCCGCCACGATCGAGCGCGCCAGCGGTGAGACCGGATGGAGCGGGTCGTCGTGCAGCTCCGTGTCGGCGACATAGGGCACCCACGGATCGAGCAGGCCGACGAGCGACCTGGCGATGCGGCTCTTCGCCTGACCGCGCTCGCCAAGAAGGATGACGTCCTGGCCGGCGAGGATGGCGTTCTCGAGCTGCGGCAGCACGCTCTCGTCATAGCCAAGGATGCCCGGCAGGAACGGCTGGTGAGTCCGGATCCGCTCGATGAGGTTCGCGCGCAGCTCCTCCTTGACGCTCCGGCTGCGATACCGCGCCGCTCGCAGCTCGCCCAGCGTGGTATCGGCGGGTCGATCGGTCATGCGGGCAGCTCCTCGGGTGCGGGAAGGCCAGGGTAATCGCGAATCGCCATGGCCACCGACGGTGGGTCGCAGACGCCTCGCTCGGCCAGGCCCTCCAGGAAGATGGACCGATGGGAAAGCTCGGCTTCGAGGGCAGCATGCGTCATTCCGAGGCTTTCCGCGAGGACGGCGTAGGCGGCCGGGTCGTGCTCGAACGGGCGGACCGACCGGCCGCCGTCGTCAGGCAGCATCGGTGGGGAGGGCAGTCGTTGGGCGCCGGTCAGCGACGGCGATCGGTCGCCTTCGATGGCTCCGAGCCGGACAGGGGCAAGCGAGCCGGCATCGTTCAGCCGCAGGTGCCAGGCCTCCTCGATGCGCCGGTACATCCCCGCCGGCGTGAGGTAGGCCGAGTACTGGAGGTAGACGGTGAGCCCGGCGAGGTCTGCATCGGTCGCGCCAAGGCTGGTCCGCAGGCTGTCGAGTGCCTCCGGGAGGGAGTCGGCGTGCATGGTTGCTCCCATGCCCCAGCCCTTGCCGGCAAGCACGAGCGCGCCACGTGCCGCTCGACCCCAGACATAGATCGGCAGGTGATCACTCATCTCGTTGATGAGCAGGTAGCCGGTGCCGGCGGGAATCTCGTCGAGCCAGTCGTACTCCTCCCACCAGCCGCGGACGAAGATGCCGGTCGTGTCGTCGGGGAGGAAGTCGACCAGCGCGCTGAGGGCCGTCGTCTTGCCAGCCTGCGGGGCCTCTGAGCTGAGCACCACGCTTCGGCGTCGGCTGACGATGGCCCACAGGGTGGCCATCAGGCGGGTATCGATGGTCGGGGTGCCGATCAGCTCCACGGCGCTCATCGGCGTCGGTGGTGCCCAGTGGTAGCCCCACCAGCCTTCGGGGAACCGGGAGAACCATGCTGCGAGGGTGCCGGTCATGCTGCCGGCCACGGTACGCGCGGGTGGCGGCCCGCGCAAACCCGTCAGCGACCGGGGAGGAGCTGTCGCTGGCGAATGGCTCGCCACACGAAGGTGAGGCGCATGACGATGCCCGCCACGCGGTCGATGACTTCCCCGGCGAGCCCGCCCGGCCCGACGTGAAAGTCGATTCGGTCCTCGATCCATGTGCCCCGTCCCGCGGCCGTGAACGTGTGCGAGTGATGAAAGCGCGCCATCGGCCCTGACAGCGTCTCGTCCACGAAGCGTCGAGGCCCGACTCGTTCGAGCAGGCGCACGGTCCACGAGCGCTGGAATGGTCCAAGCCCGTACCGGAACTCGAAGACGGAGCCGGGACGCGGCGGCGCCGGCTCGATGCGCACCAGGCGGATGCTGACCGGCGGCGGTATCAGACGCCCGAGGTTGCCGGGATCGTCGAAGAAGCCAAAGACCTCGTCGATCGGCGCCGCGACCCAGGCGCGGACGTGAAGTGTCGGCATCGGCTCACCCGGGCGTCGCATCAGCGGGGTTGCACGGCAAGGTGCCCCACGATCGAACGTGCCACCGTGCAGCACGTTCGCACGCCGGGTGTCTGAGCTCGAACGGCCATCGACGGCGCATCACACGCCGAACGGGTTCGCCGGCTTCGGCGACGTCCCCTGCAGGATGGCCTTCGTCTCGGTGTACAGGTCGAGCGCCTCGAGTGACTGCTCGCGGCCGTAGCCTGATTCCTTGAAGCCGCCGAACGGCACGCCCGGGAACGCGACGAACGGCGTGTTGATCCCCACGGCGCCGGAGCGGATTCGTTGCGCGACGCGATGGCCACGGGCGCTGTCGGCGGTCCAGACCGTCGCGGCCAGGCCGTAGCGCACGCCATTGGCGAACGCGATCGCCTCCTTTTCATCGCTGAATCGGGTGAGGGTGACGACGGGCCCGAAGACCTCCTCCTGGGCGATCCGCGACTCGTTCGAGACGCCTCCGATCACGGTTGGCGCGACGAAGGCATCGGCGTCGAGCCCGTCGGCGAGCGTCAGGTCGCCTCCCGCCAGCAGCTCTCCCCCGTCCTCCAGGCCCATGGCCACGAACCCGCGCACCCTGTCCGCCTGCGCGCGCGAGATCAGCGACCCAACCCTGGTCCCATCGAGGAGCGGATCACCGACCGCGAGCGACGTTGCCTTCTCGGCAAAGGCCGATGCGAACGCGTCGTACATCGCGTCCTGCAGGATGATCCTGGACCGAGCCTCACACGACTGGCCGGCCGAGTAATAGATGGCCCAGAGAGAGCCGATGACCGCGGCATCCAGATCCGCATCGGCAAAGACGATGTTCGGCGACTTGCCGCCGAGCTCGAGCGACACGCGCTTGAGGGTCGTTGCGGCGGCGGCGGAGATCCTCCGCCCCGTGGCCGTCTCGCCGGTGAAGGCGATCTTGTCGATCCCCGGGTGCGTGGCCATCGCCTCGCCGATCTCGGCGCCCGGCCCGGGGACGACGTTCAGCACCCCGGCCGGGATGCCCGCCTCGAGCGCCAGCTCGCCCAGCCGGATCGCGGTGAGCGGGGTCGCCGACGCCGGCTTGAGGACGAGCGTATTCCCCGTCGCCAGGGCGGGGGCGACCTTCCAGGCGGCCATCATGAGCGGGTAGTTCCACGGGATGATCGCGCCCACCACGCCGACCGGCTCGCGCAGCGTGTACGACACGACGGACGGATTGACGACGTGCGACCGGCCGTAGAGGTGCTGGGCGGTTCCGGCGAAGAACTCGAGCGTCGAGACCGCCACCTTGATCTCGGCGACGCACTGCCACCTGACCTTGCCGTTGTTGCGGCTCTCGAGCTCGGCCAGCTCATCGGTCCGCTCGTCGATGAGCTGCGCCAGGCGGTTCAGCATCCGCGCACGCTTGGCTGGCGCGGTCTTTGCCCAGGCGCCGTCGAACGCGCCGCGGGCGGCGTTCACCGCCGCGTCGACGTCGTCGGTCCCCGCCCGCGCGACCGAGGCCAGCTCGCCGCCATGGGCGGGGTCGAAGGTGGCGAAGGTGGCGCCACCGGCGGCGTCTCGGAGCTCACCGCCGATGAGGAGCTTGGTGGGGGCGTCGATCATCGGCAGATGGTAGCCGCTGATTACTGGCCGATGCTTCCGTCGAGCAGGACGCGATCGGCCACCGGAGCCGCAAGGTCCATCTCGGTGACGACCATGCGTGGCTCTTCGGGACAGGCGCCCGCATTCGGGTCGTCGCTCACCGCCCCGATGAGCGTGATCGAGACGGCGTCTGCCGATTCGAGGAGCTCGATGCGCCGCAGGACGTGGCAGTCCGGACCGCCCGGAAGGGTGAAGCCCAGTTGAAGTCGCCGATTCGCAACCCGCTCGATACAGGCGATCTCGAGCGCGTCGGTCTCCACGCCGGTGCCGGTGGCCGCCACCGCCGGCGCGTCGAGCCATTCGGCGTTGCAGCCGCGGCGCTCGTCGCCGGAGGGGGCGGCGCAGGCGCCGAGCACCAGCAGCACGGCCACGGCGGCCCTACGCACCGGCGTCGAACCGGACCTGGTCGACGTCGCAGACGGGCTCGTAGCCGATCGCCCGGTAGATCTTGTTCGACGTCGGATTGGCGAGGTCGGTGAAGAGGAAGCAGAAGCGGCGCCCTCGGGCCAGCTGGTCCGCGCTGGCCGCGGCGGTGAGCGAGCTCGCATAGCCACGCCCCCGTAGCGCGGGCGGCGTGTACACCGGGCCGATGCGAATCCCGTTCGGCGTCTCGCCGGAAGCACCGACCATCGAGACCACCGCGCCGCCGTCCTCCCACAGGTAGCCGAGGCGACCGGCGCGGGCGATCCAGCGGTCGGCGACGGCGGCGGGATCAGGAATGGGTGGGGCTTCCGGGACGGCCTCTTGCGAGAACGCGACGACCCAGCTCGCGATGAGATCGCGGTCGCGCGGCTCCGCCAGTCGCCAGCTCCCCGGAGGGGGCCGGTCCGGCGGAATGACGCGCATGAGCCGGAAGATCCGCTCCGCGACCTCGATCGCGGCGGTCTGCCCGGTCGCATCGGTCCAGCCGGCGGCAAAGCGCGCGGCGGCGCCGGTCGGACCGAGCAGGCCGGGAAGCGACTCGCTCCCGAGAGCGTCGACGAGGGCGTCGACGGCCTTCATGTCGTCGGTCCAGGAGAGCACCAGGTTGTGCGGCGGCGTGCGGAGGGTTGCCGCCACGATCCGGCCCCCGTCACCGGCGACCGATGCGAAGCGGGGAGGATCGTCCGCGAAGAGCTCGGGCGTCACACGAATGGCGCTCGAGATGCCGAACAGCAGGTTGTTCTCCGCCTCATGCTGCTCGAGGAATGGTCCGGCGGCGGCCAGAAATTCGTCGACGAGTTCGTGGCGCTGAACGATGAGCGGCATGGCCCAATCATGCCGCCTCAGGCCGGGCCCGCGCTCGGCAGCCGCACGACCCCAGCTTCGTGGCGCCGAGTCGCTCGAGTCGCTCGGCGGCGACCAGGGCCCCGAGGCATCAGGAGCGTCGTCACGAGTCGATCTGCTGCGGCACCGCGCGTCGGTGGCCGATGCGACCCTGAACCAATGTCAGCTGGGGACGCCATTCAGCATCCAGCAGGACGAGATCGGCCAGGCGCCCGACCTCCACGCGCCCGAGGTCGGCCTCCAGGCCCAACAGGCGGGCCGGCGTCGTCGACGCCGCGCGTACCGCCACGGATGGCTCCAGCCCAGCGGCGACCAGGCGGCCCAGCGCGGGGGCCATCGGCGCGACCGATCCGGAGAGGGTCCCGTCCGCGAGGCGCGCGACAATGCCGTCGGAGATGACCTCGCGCGATCCCATCCGATAGCTCGCCGGCGGCTCGCCCAGCGCGGCGAGCCCGTCGGTGACGAACACGAGCTCGTCAGGGGTCTTGATGGCGGCCACCAGCCGGATGGTCTTCGGCGCGAGGTGGATCCCGTCGACGATGAGGCTCGCCGTCACGCCCCCGGCGAGGAGGCGGCCCACGATGCCCGGCTCGCGGTGGTGCAAGGGGCGCATGGCGTTGAACAGGTGCGTCCCGAGGCGAGCGCCGCCGACGATCGCCGCATCCGCCTGGTCCCACGTGGCGTCGCTGTGGCCGATCGCCGCGATGACGCCGCGCGCGACGAGCTCACGGACGACGGCGGCGGCGCCCGGAAGCTCCGGGGCGAGCGTGACGATCGCCACGTTGCCGGCATCGAGCCACCCGCGGACCTCGACGAGATCGGGCTGGCGCAGGACGCCTGGGTCGTGCGCGCCGCGCCGGCCCCGCGCCAGGAACGGCCCCTCGATATGGACGCCCATCACTCGCGCCGCCCCATCGGGCACGGGTCGCGCCAGGTTCCGGAGGATCGGCTCGTAGGCCTCGGGCGGCGAGCTTACGACGGTCGGCAGGAAGGCGGTGACACCGGTCCGCGGAAGGGCGAGCGCGGCCGCGGACAGGTCGGCACCGGGATCGGTGAAGTCCATCCCGAAGGCGCCGTTGAGCTGGATGTCGACGAGGCCGGGCACGATCCAGGCATCGGGACCACCCTGCGCATCAGGCGGCGCATCGCCGGGCTCACCGATGCTGGCGACCCATCCCCGGTCGACGGTGACGAGGCGAACACCCGCTTCCTCGGGTGCCAGCAGACGTCCGATGAGCGAGATCACGCGAGGTCCACGTTCAGCTGGTATCGGT
>JBHENV010000085.1:0-7364 GCA_046261895.1 Candidatus Limnocylindria bacterium | reverse complement strand
CGCCTGCCCGTCAGAATTGGTCGCTCGCCCTACCGGCCACGATCGAGGATCTCGAGGCGCGCGGAGATGTCCGAGTGATCGTGGAAGCGCTCCGCCGTTGACCCTGCTTGCGCCCCAGCGCGAATGACTACCAGGTTGGAGTCGAATCCAACCGTCGTTTGCCCCACCACGCGGGTGACGGCGCAAAATTGGCCAGTTCGGGGTCTCGGGAGCGCAAACGGCCGGCGCTACTGAGCCGCAGGGCGCAGGATCAATCCGCTGAGCGGCGGGAGCGTGAGCAGGGTCGATGCCGGCTGGCCGTGCCACGACTCGTCGGAGGCCACCACGCCGCCGAGGTTGCCGAGGTTCGACCCACCATAGTGCTCCGAGTCCGAGTTAATCGCCTCGACCCAGCGGCCGGCCACCGGAAGTCCCAGCCGGTACCCCGTGCGCGGCACCGGCGTCAGGTTCAGAACGACCACCGCCAGCTCGCCGCCGCCGCGACGGATCCAGGCGTACACGGATGCCTCCACGTCGGAGGCATCGATCCAGGCGAAACCATCGGCGTCGTGATCGGCCGCCCAGAGGGCCGGCGAGGCCAGATAGACGCGGCCGAGATCCTCCATGAAGTGTGCGACGCCGCCGTGCATCGGCGCATCCAGCAGCTCCCAGGGCAGCGAATGGTCGTGCGACCACTCAGTCCAGGGGGCCAGCTCCGCGCCCATGAAGATGAGCTTCTTGCCGGGCTGCCCCCACATGTTGACGAGCAGGGCACGCAGGTTGGCGAAGCGCTGCCAGTCGTCGCCGGGCATCTTGCGCAGCAGCGAGCCCTTGCCGTGCACGACCTCGTCGTGAGAGAGCGGCAGGACGAACTTCTCGGTCCCGACGTAGAGCCCGCGGAAGGTCAGCTTGTCGTGATGGAAGCGCCGATGGACCGGATCCTCGCTGAAGTACTCGAGCGTGTCATGCATCCAGCCCATGTCCCACTTGAAGCCGAAGCCGATGCCGCCCAGGTAGGTCGGACGAGTGATGCCCGGAAAGGACGTCGACTCCTCGGCGATCGTCATGGCGCCCGCGAAGCGGCCATGGACCTTTTCGTTCATCTCGCGCAGGAACGCGATCGCCTCCAGGTTTTCACGCCCGCCGTGCACGTTCGGCGTCCATTCGCCTGCCTCGCGGCTGTAGTCGAGGTAGAGCATGGAGGCGACGGCATCGACCCGCAGGCCATCGATGTGATAGCGATCCAACCAGAACAGCGCATTGGCGACCAGGAAGTTGCGGACCTCGGGACGGCCGAAGTCAAAGATGAGCGTTCCCCAGTCGGGGTGCTCGCCGCGCTGCGGGTCGGCGTGCTCGTAGAGCGCGGTGCCGTCGAAGCGGCGCAGGGCGAAGTCATCGGTCGGAAAGTGGGCAGGCACCCAATCGACGATGACCCCGATCCCGGCGTTGTGAAGCGTCTCGACCATGGCGGCGAAGTCGTCGGGATTCCCGAACCGCGCGGTCGGCGCGAAGTAGCCGGTGACCTGGTAGCCCCACGACCCGTCGAACGGATGCTCCGCCACCGGCAGCAGCTCCACGTGCGTGAACCCGAATGCGCGGCAGTATTCGACGAGCTCGTTCGCCGCCTGCCGGTACCCCACCCACGAGCCATCGTCGTTGCGCATCCAGGAGCCGAGATGGACCTCGTAGGCCGCCATCGGCAGCCGATACGGATCGCGCGTCGCGCGCTCGCTCATCCAGGCGCCATCGGTCCATGGATAGGCCGATGGATCCCAGACGCGTGACGCCGTCTCCGGCCGGACCTGCATGGCGAATGAGAAGGGATCGGCCTTGAGTCGCAACGTGCCGTCGCTCCCCAGGATCTCGAACTTGTAGAGCTCGCCGGCGCCGATACCGGGCACGAACAGCTCCCACACGCCGGTGGCGCCGAGCGAGCGCATCGGCATCAGACGGCCGTCCCAGCGATCGAAATCGCCGACGATGCGAACGCTGCGCGCGTTCGGCGCCCAGACCGCGAAGCTGACGCCCGCGACCCCCTGGTGCGTGCGAGGGTGGGCGCCGAGGACCTCGTACAGCCGCTCGTGCGTTCCCTCGCCGATCAGGTGAAGGTCGACCTCGCCGAGCGTCGGACCGAACCGATACGGGTCGTCGAGCTCCCACGCATTGCCGTCGGGAAACGTGAAACGGAATCGGTAGGCGAACGGCCGTGGTGCGAGATTGGGGACGAATGCGGCCCACAGGCCGTCGCCCAGTGCCTTCATGGCCGCCGCTTCGCCGTTCGGGGCGAGCAGGGCGGCGCCGGTCGCATCCGGATGGAAGCCACGGACGACGGTGCCATGCTCGCTCGGATGCGCGCCGAGGATGGCGTGCGGATCGTGGTGCTCGCCGCGGGCCAGGCGGGCAATCTCGCCAGCGGGCGGCGCGTGCAGGCCGGTCGTCATCGGGCTAACCATACGCGGCCGTACCGGAGGGCGTGTGAGGCTCAGGTGAACGGATCGACGACCTCGATGCCCCGAACCGCCGAAACCCGCGGTCGCGCGTCCAGATCGTCCGCACCCCAAGCATCAGCGCCACGAGATAAGCGTCAGGCACCAGGTTGGGAGGTGGATCGTATGGCGCGGCCGGGCGGTGATGCCGTGGTAGGGTATCGCCGCGTTCGCTGATGCCGGGACGCGTCGCATCGGTCAGGGAGTCGCGTCCGTCCTGTCGTGCCACGGGCCGGCGACCATGAGCATCACGAGAGGGACCTTGGGACTCTTCGACGGCCTGCTCGGCCTCCTCAGTCACGACGTCGGGATCGACCTTGGCACGGCCAACACGCTCGTCACGGTGCGCAACCGCGGGATCGTCATCAGCGAGCCCAGCGTGGTTGCCATGGACACGCGCACCAAGCAGGTGCTGGCCATCGGCTCCGAGGCAAAGCGCATGGTCGGGCGAACGCCCGCCAGCATCGTCGCCATCCGGCCCCTCCGCGACGGCGTGATCAGCGACTTCGACGTCACCGAGCAGATGATCCGTTACTTCATCAACAAGGTACACGACCGCTACGCCCGCATCCCGCGGCCGCGCGTGCTGGTCGGCATCCCCTCCGGCGTCACCGAGGTGGAGAAGCGGGCGGTGCGGGACGCAACCATCAACGCCGGCGCGCGCTGGGCCCGCTTGATCGAGGAGCCGATGGCGGCGGCCATCGGCGCCGGCCTCCCGGTCAGTGAGCCTTCCGGGAGCCTGATCGTCGACATCGGCGGCGGCACCACCGAGGTGGCGGTCGTCAGCCTCGGTGGGATCGTGGTCAGCCGATCGGTGCGCATCGGCGGCGACGAGATGGACACCGACATCGTCAGCTTCGCGCGGCGCGAGTACAACCTGCTGATGGGGGAACGGACCGCGGAGGACATCAAGATCGCGGTCGGATCGGCCTATCCGACGGACGAGGACAAGCGCACGACCACCTTCCGCGGGCGGGACCTGCTGACCGGCCTGCCGCGCAGCGTCGAGGTCGGCAGCGACCAGATCCGCGAGGCGCTCGAGCCGTCGATCGTGCAGATCGTCGAGGCCATCAAGGAGACGATCGAGGAGACGCCGCCGGAGCTGGTTGCCGACATCATGGACCAGGGCATCGTGCTGGCAGGCGGCGGCGCGCTGCTCATCGGCCTGGATCGACGAGTGGCCGAGGCAACCCAGATGCCGGTCCACATCGCCGACGACCCCCTCACCTGCGTCGTGCGCGGCACCGGGCGCGTGCTCGAGGACCTCGAGACGCTCGAGCGGGTCCTCGTCAGCGAGCAGTTCACGCGCGCGCCGCGCTGACGCGAGCCGCCGCGATGTACGGGCCACGCAGCCCGAACCGGCGAGCGCGGACGGGCCTCCGGTTCGCCGCATTCACGATCGCCAGCCTGCTCATGCTTCTGGCCAGCTCCACTGAGCCCGCCCTGACCCTCCAGCGCGTGACCACCCGCACGCTCGACCCGGTGCGCGGCGCGGTCGGCGGCCTCGGCGAAGGCGTCGCAGGCGTCTTCGGGACTATCGGCGAGATCGAGCGCCTGCGGACCGAGAACGATCGCCTGCGGGGCGAGCTGGCCGGTGCTGACCAGCGGGTCGCCGAGCTCACCGAGGCGGCGCGCGAGAACGACTCGTTGAGGCAGCTGCTCGGCATCACGGAGGCGCTCGACATGGAGTTGCTGCCGGTGCGCATCATCAGCCGCGACCCGTCGAACCTTGCCTGGGAGGTGCGCATCGACGCGGGCACGGACCAGGGGCTGAGCGAGGGCATGCCGGTCGTCGGAAACGCCGATGGCGCGGGCGCCCTGGCCGGGACGGTGGTCTCAGTCACCGACGACACCGCTCGGGTGCGCCTGATCGTCGATACCCGCTCGGTCGTCATCGCGCTCGAGCAGGCGACCCGGGCGCTGGGCGAGATTCGCGGCCAGCCGGGCGGCCAGCTGGTCATGGCCAACGTGCCGGTCACCGAGACGCTCGAGGTCGGCGGCACCATCGTGAGCGCCGGCCTCACGTTTGGGGACGAGGCGAGCCGCTATCCGGGCGGGCTCCTCATCGGCCGTGTCCAGGCGGTGGAGCCCGACCCGAATGCGCTGACCCAGACCGCCTTCGTCCGACCGGCCTTCGATCTCGCCACGGTCGAGCGGTTGCTGGTGGTGCTCGACTTCAGTCAGGGCTGAACGCGCGAAGTAGAATGAGCCGGCCCCAAGGAGAACGAATGACCGAGCGTACGAACGTGCGCATTCATGCCACGGCCGACGTCGCGGCCGATGCCGTCATCGGCCCGGGCACGAGCATCTGGAACCAGGCGCAGGTACGCGAGCGCGCTCGGGTGGGTGCCGAGTGCATCATCGGCAAGAATGTATACGTCGACGCCGGCGTGGTCATCGGCGATCGCTGCAAGGTGCAGAACAACGTGAGCCTCTTTCACGGGGTCACGGTCGAGGACGGTGTCTTCATCGGGCCGCACGTGTGCTTCACCAACGACCGCCTTCCGCGCGCCGTCAACCCGGACGGGACGGCCAAGACCGATGACGACTGGGAGGTGTCGCCCACCCTGGTGCGCCGCGGGGCCGCGCTCGGGGCCAACAGCACGATCCTTCCGGGCATCACGATCGGCGCCTGGGCGATGGTCGGCTCCGGAAGCGTCGTGATCCGCGACGTGGGCGACCGCGAGCTGGTGGTCGGCAACCCGGCACGCCGCCTCGGGAGCGCCTGCCCGTGCGGCGAGCCGCTTCGTGACCGCGACGACGGCTCGCGGTTCCGGGGCGCGTGCCCCCGCTGCCGCCGGACGTTCGAGCCGGACGGCAACGCATGAGCGTCACCGGATTCCATCGTTCGCTCGACGGGGAGGCAGCCCCATCGTGATCCCGATCGCTCGCCCGCAGATGGGCGAGGAGGAGAAGGCACGGGTCTGGGAGGCGATGGCCGCCGGATCGCTCGCGCAAGGCCCGCGCGTCCGTGAGCTGGAGGAGCAGTTCGCGGCCTTCATCGGCGCCGGCCACGCGGTCGCCACGAGCTCGGGAACCACCGCGCTGCACCTGGCGCTGCTGGGCTACGGCATCGGAGCCGGGGACGAGGTGATCACCGTGCCCTTCACCTTCATCGCCAGCGCCAACAGTGTGCTCTACACCGGCGCGCGACCGGTGTTCGTCGACATCGGCGAGCGAGACTTCTGCATCGACCCCGAGCTGATCGAGGCAGCCATCACCGAGCGGACGAAGGCGATCATGCCGGTCAGCCTGTACGGGCAGCCGGCGGACATGGAGGCGATCGCCGAGATCGCCGAGCGTCACGGCCTGGCGGTCGTGGAGGACGCCTGCCAGGCGCACGGGGCCGCCATCGGCGACCGTCGCAGCGGCACGTGGGGTGCCGGCACATTCAGCTTCTACCCGACGAAGAACATGACGACCGGCGAGGGCGGCATGCTCACCACCGACGACGGGGAGCTCGCCCAGCGCGTGCGCCTGCTCCGGGAGCACGGGATGAAGGTGCGGTATCACCATGACGTCGTCGGCTATAACTTCCGCATGACCGACATCGCTGCCTCGATCGGCCTGGCGCAGCTCCCGAAGCTGCCCGCCAACAACGATCGGCGCCGAGCGATCGCCGCACGCTATGACGCGGAGCTGCTGGGCGTGATCACCCCGCAGGTTCGGCCCGGCGTCACCCACGTCTACCACCAGTACACCCTGCGCGTGCACGAGCGGGACGCCTTCGCCGAGGCCCTCAAGGCGCGCGGCGTGGGGAGCGCCATCTACTATCCGATCCCGGTTCACCGCCAGAAGCCGTTCCTTGCCCTCGGCTACGGCAAGGAGTCACTGCCGGTCACCGACCGCCTCACCACCGAGGTGCTGAGCGTTCCGGTTCATCCCTCGCTCAGCGACGACGAGGTGTCGGCGGTCGTCGAGGCCGTCAGCGCGACGGCTGACGAGCTCGGCCCGCTGGAGGGGAGACGCTGACCCGATGAGCGAGACCAAGCCGCGGCCGCTGCGCGCCGGGGTCGTCGGGCTCGGCATGATGGGCCGCAACCACGTTCGGGTGTGGGACGAGTCGGTCGACGGCGTCGAGCTCGTCGGTGTCGCGGACCCCGACACGGCGGCGGTCGAGCGCGCGATGTCCGGTCGCCGCGCCCGGGGCTACGAGGATCCCGAACGGATGTTCGCCGAGGAGGAGCTCGACCTCGTCAGCATCGTTGCCCCGACAAGCCTCCACCTGCCCGTCACTCTGGCGGCGCTGCGTGCCGGCGCGAACGTGCTGGTCGAGAAGCCGATCGCGGCCACGCGCGAGGAGGCGACCGCCATGATCGAGGCCGCGGCGGACGTGGGTCGCATGCTCACGGTCGGCCATATCGAACGATTCAATCCCGCCATCCGGGAGCTGCGCCGCCGCCTCGTTGCCGGGGAGCTCGGCCGCATCTTCCAGATCAGCGCGACCCGCCTGGGGCCCTTCCCGGCTCGTATCCGGGACGTCGGGGTGGTGGTCGACCTGGCGCCCCATGATCTCGACGTGATGCGCTACCTGGTCGGATCCGAGCCGATCCGGATGTACGCCGAGGCGGAGCGCCGCATCCACACCGAGCACGAGGACCTCTTCAACGGCATCATCAAGTTCGAGAACGGAGTGGTCGGCATCCTGAACATCAACTGGCTCACCGCCACCAAGCGACGGACCCTGACCGTGACCGGCGAGCGCGGCTACTACGTGGCCGACTACATCGATCAGAACCTCGTCTTCTACGCGAACCCGGATGCCGATCAGACCTGGGAGAACCGCGGCGCGGACCGGGTCGGCGCGCCGATCACCTCGGTCGCCGAGGGCGAGATGACGCGCCGCTCGATACGGCGGGCTGAGCCGCTCATCGTCGAGCTCAACGAGTTCGCGAGAGC
>JBHENV010000084.1:0-8438 GCA_046261895.1 Candidatus Limnocylindria bacterium | reverse complement strand
CGCCCCGCCGACCCCCTTCGCGAGGTCGAGCAGCTGGTCGGCCGACCCGAGCGGAAGCACGACGCGCAGTCGCTCCTCGCGCGAGAGGCGCCGCCATGGGTACACGTAGCGGAGGGTCACGAGGTCGAGCATGTGGTCCGCATGCATGTGGCTGACGATCACGGCGTCCAGCTGATCCGGGTGGTGGCGCTTCAGCAGCTGCGCGACGGTGCCGGGACCGATATCGAACATCAGCCGAGCGCCACCGCCCTCCACGAGGTAGCCGGCGCAGGCCTCGCCGGGATTCGGGCGCGCGGGCGACCGGCCGAGCACGGTGAGACGCATCGGTCAGGCGCCCTGGATCGGATCGAGGACGCTACGGCCGGCGGTCATCTACCGCTGCTCGATCGAGACGTAGTCCCGGGCCGCCGACCCGACATAAACCTGCCGCGGACGCCCGATGCGCGCATCCTCCGACGTCAGCATCTCGTGCCACTGGGCGATCCATCCGGGGAGCCGGCCGATGGCGAAGCAGTTGGTGAACATGTTCTTCGGGAAGCCGATCGCTCGGTAGATGAGGCCCGAGTAGAAGTCGACGTTGGGGTAGAGCTTGCGGCTCACGAAGTACTCATCGCGCAGCGCGACCTCCTCAAGCTGCTGCGCCACCTCGAAGAGCCGGTCGTCGGCGCCGGTGGCCGCGAGGACACGCTCCGCCGCGCGCTTGATGATCGTGGCCCGCGGGTCGAAGTTCTTGTAGACGCGATGACCGAAGCCGGCGAGGCGAAACGAGTGGTTCGGATCCTTCGCCCGTTCGACCCATTTCTGGACGTCGCCGCCGTCGGCCACGATCCGCTCCAGCGTCTCGATGACGGCCTCGTTCGCGCCACCGTGCAGCGGCCCCCACAGGGCAGAGATGCCCGCGCTGATGGAGGCGTACAGGTTTGCGTGGGTGCTGCCCACCAGGCGGACGGTGGAGGTCGACGCGTTCTGCTCGTGATCGGCGTGCAGGATCAGGAGCAGGTCGAGCGCCTTCGCCACCTCCGAATCGACCTCGTAGTCCTCGGATGGGACCGCGAACATCATGTGCAGCAGGTTCGCCGAATAGCCGAGATCGTTGCGGGGATAGACGTACGGCTGACCGATGGCCTTCTTGAACGACCAGGCGGCGAGGGTCGGCAGCTTGGCGATCAGGCGGTTGATGGTCACCTCGACCGCATCGGGGTCGAAGATGTTCTGGCTGTCGGGGTAGAAAGTGCTCATGCCGACGGTGCCGGAGGCGAGGACCGCCATCGGGTGGGCATCGGCTGGAAACGAGTCGAAGAAGTGACGCATCTCCTCGCGGATGAGCGTGTGGTGGGTCACCTCGGAGACGAACCGGTCGAGCCTCTCCCGGTCCGGCAGCTCACCCCAGATCAGGAGGTACGCCACCTCGAGGAAGGTGGAGTGCTCGGCCAGCTGCTCGATCGGGTAACCCCGATAGCGCAGGACGCCGTTCTCACCGTCGAGATAGGTGATCGCGCTCGAGCAGGCGCCGGTATTGCCATAGCCCGGATCGAGCGTGATGAGGCCGGTCTCCCCCCTCAGGTCGGAGATGTCGAGCCCACTGTCGCCCTCAGTGCCATCGACGATCGGCAGGTCCAGCTCACGCTCACCGATGCGAAGCGTTGCGCCGGTGCGCGTCGCCGCGTCGGTCGTCACGCGAGCAGCTCCTCGACCGCGGCACGCTCCTCCACCAGCTCATCGGAGGTAATCGCCAGCTTCGAGCGGGCGAACTCGTCGTGGTCGATGCCCTGGACGATCTCGATCGTGCCGGAGCCATTGGCGCGCAGCGGATAGCCGAAGACGAGGCCCTCGGGAACGTCGTAGCCGCCCCGCGCCGGCGCGGGAATGGCAGCACTGAAGGTCTTGCCGGTCGGCCGAGCAACGTTTCGCACCGTGTCGATCACCGCGTTGGCGGCACTCGCGGCGCTCGACTGGCCGCGTGCCCTGATGATGGCCGCGCCGCGCTGCTGAACGTTGGCGATGAAATCGCCGCGCAGCCATCCCTCGTCGCCAATCACCTCGGGCGCAGGTTGGCCGCCGATGGTGGCATGCCACGCGTCAGGGAACTGGGTGGACGAGTGGTTGCCCCAGATGCCAAGCTCCTCCACTTCGCCGACCGCCACGCCCGCCCTCGCCGCAAGCTGTGATCGACCACGGTTCTCGTCGAGCATCGTCATCGCGAACCATCGTTCGGTCGGCATGCCGTGGCGCGCGGCTGCCGTCGAGCCGATGAGCGCGTTCGTGTTGCACGGGTTGCCGACGACCAGCACGCGGCAGTCATCGGCCGCATTGCGAGCGATCGCCCTGCCCTGGCCGGTGAAGATGCCGCCGTTGATGCTGAGCAGATCCTTGCGCTCCATTCCCTCCCTGCGCGGGACCGCGCCGACCAGGAGCGCCCAGTTGGCGCCGCTGAACGCCTCATTGGCGACCGTGGTGCAGACGACGCTCTCGAGCAGCGGCAGGGCGCAGTCGTCGAGCTCCATGCGCACTCCCTCGAGTGCGGGCAGCGCCGCCTCGAGCTCGAGCAACCGGAGCTGCACGGGCGTGTCGGGTCCGAACACCTGGCCCGACGCGATCCGAAACAGGAGCGCGTATCCGATCTGGCCGGCGGCGCCGGTGACGGCCACCGTGACGGGGGAGTCGGGCATCGGTCTCCTGTCGATGGGGGTGGGCGTGAGTGTAGCGCAGGATCACGTGACGTCCGGTCGTGGCCCACCGAGCCGTCCCGCCGACCAATCCTCGATGGCCAATGCCATGGCTGGGAAGGCGACGCGTGGTAGCCAGTCTCCGATCCTGGAGCGTGCGACCCAGGCGTGGTCGCTGGACTCGAAGTCCGTGACGACCGTCACGCCCGCATCGGTGGCGCGGGCCCGATACACGGCGGTCACGGCGTTCGCCGCGGCCGAGTGATAGACGCCGGCGAGCGCCACGAGCTGCACCGTAATGCCCGCCTCTTCGAGCGTCTCCCGGCGGGCGGCGTCCTCGAACGACTCGCCGGGATCGAGGTAACCGGCGGGAAGATCCCAGGCCCCGAGGCCGGGCTCGACGGCCCGGCGCAGGAGGAGGATCGATGGATCCTGCCCCTCGGCATCGCGCTCGAGGAGAACCGCGGCGGCCGGCTTGGGGTTGGCGTACCAGCGCCAGCCGCATCGGTCGCACAGCAGCGGCTGCTCATCGATGGTCGCGCAATGGGGGCAAGCGGGAACGCGTCGGCTCACGCGTCGGAGCCTATCAGCCGCACGGAGGTTCATCACTGGGGACGGGATGTTGATAACCCGTCGCCGGCCCGCAAAGCTCGTGGAGAAGGGGGATTGCGCGACGACGTGGCCGGACCGTACTCTGTGTTTGTCCCGAAGGGGCAGCCAACGGCACCAGCGATTGCATCAACGGTCCGACGGCGGTTCCTTCGGGACACTTTCGTGTCCGGAGCAATCGTTCCGTGTCGGGGCCGCGCTATCGGTCCAGGTCGCGCTGGAGCCGGCGCACGACCTCGGCGGTTTCGTCGTCCGGGCCGTGCCCCGGCTCGGATGCCGGGCCGGCGAAGGTTCCGAACTGGCGATCGCCGGCATCACCCAGGCCCGGCACGATGTACCCGCGGTCGTTGAGGTGCGAGTCGAGGGCGCCCACGTGGATATCGACGTCCGGGTGTGCGTTCGTCAGCGTGGCGACCCCCTCTGGCGCCGCGATGAGCGACACCTGCTTGATCCGCGCGGCACCCCAGGTCTTGAGGATGTCGACCGTCGCCGCCGATGACCCCCCGGTGGCGAGCATGGGGTCCAGGATGAGGCAGACCTGCACGGTGGCCGCGTCGGGCAGCTTGTTGTAATACTCCACGGGCTTCAACGTGCGCTCGTCGCGGTAGAGCCCGATGTGCCACACCTCGGCGGTGGGCAGCAGCTCCAGCATGGCGTCGACCATGCCGAGCCCGGCGCGCAGGATCGGGATCAGGCCGACCTTCGGCTCCAACCGTGCCGCGGTCATCGGCTCGAGCGGGGTCTCGATCGGCTCGGGCCGAGTCTCGAGGTCCGACATGGCTTCGTAGCCGAGCAGCCAGGTGAGCTCACGGACGAGGTCGCGAAACTTCTTGGGCTCTGTGGTCTTGTCGCGCAGGATGGCAAGCTTGTGCGCGACCAGCGGATGATCGCTTCGGTGGAGGGACATCGGCGCCGATTCTAGTGTGACCGGCCCGGCCACAATGCACCGATGCGACCCTCCCTCTCCCCGCTGCCGATCGCCTTCTTCGTCTTCGGGCTGGTATGGGGCGCCTGGCAGGCGGTGCTTCCCGACCTCTCGGGGCGCTTCGATCTCACCACGGGGCCGCTAGGGCTGATGCTGACCGCCGGGTTCGCCGTGTCGCTGCCGGTCATGCTCGGCACGGGACGGCTGATCGATCGCGTCGGGTCCGGCCCGGGAATCGCCATCACGGCGGTCGTGCTTGCCGCCGGGTTGCTGATCGTCGGGACGCTGGCATCACTTCCGGTGCTGGTCGTCGGCGTCATCGTCTTCACCGCCGGCAGCGGCGCCTTCGACGTGGCCATCAACGGTGCCGCGCTCGGCGACGAGCGATGGAGCCGACCTGCGCGACTGACGCTCCTGCATGCGGCGTTCAGCGGCGGCGGCGTGGCCGGCGCCATCGGCGGCGGCGCGCTCGTCGGCGGCGGCGTCGCGTTCCAGCTGGTCTTTCCGCTCCTTGCGGCGGCCGTCGTGGCGGTGGCTGCACTGCCATTCATCGCGGCGTGGCGCGTCACCAGGACCGACGGTCCGGTGCCCAGGCGGATCGCACTCGCGATGATCCCGCTGGCCGCCCTTGCCGGGCTGGCCTTCCTGGTCGAGGGATCGATGGAGACCTGGTCGGCGATCTACCTCCGCGACGAGCTCGGCGCCGCCGCCTTCGTCGGTGCCCTGGGTCCGGGGGCGTTCCATGCGGCCATGCTTGTCGGACGGCTCATCGGTGCTGCGGTGGCAACCTCGCTCGGGGCGCCGACGACGCTGCTCGTGTCGGGCTCCATGACTCTGGCCGGCATGGTGGTTGCCCTGGCGGTCCAGGTTCCGGGGACCGCCATCGTCGGGATGGCGGTGGCCGCGCTGGGTGTCTCGTTCGTCGTGCCGGTCGTGGTCAGCCTGGCCGGTCATCGCGCGGGCGCGCATGCCGGCCGAGCCGCTTCGTACGTGCTGTCGCTGGGCTACGCCGGGTTCCTGATCGGCCCATCCCTGGTCGGGATGCTCGGCGAGCTGGCCGGCCTGCGTGTCGGCCTTATCGCGATCCCGGTGGCCGCGGCGGTCATCGCTCTGGCCTCCGGGACGCGGGTCGCGCATGGCCGAAGCTAGGGCGAAGGCTGCTCCAGGGCGTTCTCGGTCGATGTATCGGTCCGGCATGCTGTTAGGCTATCGGCCCGTGGACGACTTATTGCGCACCCGACCGTGTGCCCGCCCGTCGCTCGGATCGCCACCTGAGGAGGTTAGGAAAGCATGGTATTCGGATCGAAACGTGAATCCAAGCCGGACAGCGTCGCACGAGAGGACGTGGTCGGAAACCTGTATCCGGATAACCTGACGAGCGAGGTCGACGTGGCACAGTCACCACCCGAGTTCCCGCGCCGCGAAGAGCGCGGCAATGAGAGCGTCATCGATCCCCATGCCCGCTTCAACGGGAAGTACGTCAGCGACCGCGACCTGCGCATCGAGGGCGAGGCGCAGGGCGAGATCGAGTGCCAGGGGACCCTGATCATCAGCCCGCAGGCACGCGTCCGGAGCGCGATCAAGGCGCACAACGTCGTCGTCAATGGCGACTACGAGGGCGATGTCGATTGCGGGGGACGCTTCGAGATCGGCTCGACCGGTCGCGTCAAGGGCAACATCAAGACCCAGGTGCTGGTCGTCAAGGAAGGCGCGCATTGGGAGGGCGGCGTCACGATGACGCGCGAGCCCGGATCCAGACCGCCAACCCAGCCGGGCCAACCGGGCCAGAGCGGTGCAGGGCCTTCGCAGCCGCCGGCGGGCGCCGCGGGCGGCGGTGGAAGCATCTTCAGCAAGGGCGACCGTCGGGGCGGCGACAAGCCAGTCGAGTAGCCCGAGGGACAGCCGACCGGTCAGGGTGGCGGCGGGCAGTGCATGCACGCATGACAACAGGTCGACCCCGGAGCGGAAGACGTTCCGCTCCTTGCCCGCCGGTGCTCGTGGAGGTGACACGCGGTGATCGGGTCGAGTCCGTGCATCGAGGCTCGATCGCGGTTGTCGCCCCGGACGGCGCCCTCGTCGCGTCCGCCGGTGATCCGGATCAGTTCGTCTACCTGCGCTCGAGCGCCAAGCCGTTTCAGCTGGCGCCATTCGTCGCCATGGGGCGCTTCGACTCGTATCAGCTCGGGTCGGAGGCGCTCGCCATCATGGCGGCCAGCCACAGCGGCGAAGATCGCCACGTGCGCCTTGTCCAGGAGGTCCTCCGCCGCGCGGGGCTTACCAGCAGCGTCCTCCAGAACCAGGTCCACCCCCCGTTCGACGCCGAGACCGCGCAGCGCCTCGTCCGCGACGGGGAGCAGCCGACCGTCCTGCGTGGCAACTGCTCGGGGAAGCATGCCGGCATGATCCTCTTCGCCAAGGCATCAGGCTGGCCGATCGAGACCTACTGGCATCCGGGGCATCCCGTTCAGCGCCTGGCACTCGAGACCATCTCGGCCGTCTCGGATGTTCCGATCGAGCGCATCGAGACGGCCACCGATGGCTGCGGCGTCGTCAGCTTCGGGATGCCACTGCGCGGCCTGGCGCTTGCGTTCGCCCGCCTGGCCGATCCGTCGGCGGTGGCGGACCCACCGCTGCGCGAGGCGCTGACGCGCATCGGCGACGCGATGATGGCGCACCCGGAGCTCGTCGCCGGCGAGCGACGCCGAATCGACACGGCGCTGATGCGTGCCTATCCGAGGCGCATCGTCAGCAAGGGCGGGGCGGAGGGGGTCCTGGCCATGGGGCTGCCGGCGGGCGCCCTGCCGAGCCGGGCCTCATTTGGTGATGGACCGATGGGGATCGCCGCGTCGGTCGAGGACGGCAACTGGGCCCGCCGCGCCGGTGATGCAACGAGCGTGGAAGTCCTTCGACAGCTGGGGCTGGCCGACGACCCGCTCCCCGGTCCCCTGGCCGAATACGCCTCGCCTGCGATTCTCGACCCACGCGGTGAACGAGCGGGCGGCGTGCGCGCGGCGTTCAGGTTGAGCTGATCAGGCGCCGAGCGCCTGCCTCAACGCCGCCGCGAGACGGATGAACAGCGGGGCGAGCAGGAGTGCCGGCAGGAAGCTGGCGACCCGCACGGCCTTCAGCTCGAGCATGCGTAACGCGACCGCGAGCAGGATCACGCCGCCGGCGGACGTGATGGCCAGGATGGTCGCCTCATCCATGAGGTCCCGCAGGAGAAATGCGCCTCCCGCGATGCCTCCCTGCACGACCAGCACGGTGACTGCCGAAAGGGCCACACCGGCACCGAGGGCCGCGGCGAAGGCGATGCTGGCGACACCGTCCAGCAGCGACTTGATGGCGAGCAGCCCGATATCCCCGGTGAGCCCGTTGGCGAGCGATCCGAGGATCGTCAATGGCCCGACGCAGAAGACCAGGCTGGCGGTCACGAAGCCTTCGGCGATCCGGCTCGGTCGTTCACCCGTCGCCAGGCGGCGATGAAACCAGCCACCCAGCCACTCGAGACCATCATGCAGCCGCAACAGCTCACCGACCGCCACCCCGATCAGCACCGCTGCAAGGACCGTCAGGTCGTCGCCGGCTCGTACCGAGGGGTCGGTGAAGATCCGAAGCCCCATGCTGAGGCCGATGAGAACCGTGAAAAGTCCGAGGCCGGTGGTCAGGCTCGACTGCATCCGCGCGGGCATGCGCGCTCCGAGCGTGACCCCGACGAGGGTGCCGAGCAGGACGGTCGCCACGTTCAGCAGCGTGCCGGTCAGAAACATCTACCGGCTCACCGCAGGCCGTTGACCGGTGGAGTGGAGGGTCGCGGCATACTGCATGGGTGCGCAGGGTAGCGGCCGACATCGGATGGGAGGAACTCGACCGTGCGCTACGTGGCGCTGGGTGACTCCTACACGATCGGGACGTCGGTGGCGGAGGCGGATCGCTGGCCGGACCAGCTCTGCGCGCGTCTGCCCCGGATGCGGCTCATCGGCAATCCGGCCGTCAACGGGTACACCTCGCAGGACCTGATCAGCGAGGAACTGCCGCAGCTCGATGGGCTCCGACCTGAGCTTGTGAGCGTCCTGATCGGGGTCAACGATGTCGTGCAGGGGGTCACCGATTCGCAGTACGCCGGCAACATGGCGATCATCCTCGAGGAGCTGCTGACGCGGCTACCCCCTGATCGGATCATCTGCGTCGCGACTCCTGACTACACCGTCACGCCGAGCGGCGAGTCGTTCGGGGATCCG
>JBHENV010000083.1:0-12119 GCA_046261895.1 Candidatus Limnocylindria bacterium | reverse complement strand
CGGATGCTCGTCCAGCACGCGCTGCTCGCCGAGGGGGCCGGCGTCGACGTCGACAAGATCTTCGTGCTCGAGAACGGCCAGGTCGTGGAATTCGACGGCCAGGTCGGGCGCATGGCCGGATCGGTGGCCGCGGGCGCCGTCCTTGTTGACGGAATCGCCGCAATCGACGGTATCGACGGCGTGGTGCTTCGCGATCGGCGCATGCTGGCGTCCGACGGCGTGGTCATGGTGGCGCTGACCATCGACGGCAAGACCGGTCAGCCGGTCGGAATGGCGGACCTCGTCAGCCGTGGATTCCTGTCGGACCCGGAGGACCCCATCATGGGCGCCGCGAGAAACCATCTCATGCAGGCGCTCCGTCAACCTCGCGAGGACGAGCACGCTGCCGAGCCTGGATACGTGAAGACCAAGATCCGGGACACCCTGAGCCGATTCTTCCACCAGCGAACCAAGCGGCGGCCCATGATCCTGCCCATCGTGATGGAGGTCTGACCCGGTCCGTGGCCACGCGACGGAGGACAACGACGCGCCGTCGGCCGACGCGGCGGCGCCAGCAGAAGAGCCCGGTAGTGCTGAGCGCGCGGTTCGTTCGCGAGGGGATCGCGTTCGTGCTGCTACTGCTCGCCATCATCAGCGTCATCGCGCTCTTCGCACCGGACGCCGGTGCCATCATCCGTCCCTGGCACGACCTGCTCTCCACGATGCTCGGGTGGGGAATCGCGTTTGCGGCGCCGCTCCTCGCGGGCTTCGCGCTGATGCTCTGGATGAAGACGATGCCGTCCGAGCGCTGGATGGCCGCCACCGGGGCCGCCCTGTTCGCCCTGGCTCTGCTCGGCATGTTTCATCTGTCGGTGGGGGGCGGAGCCGATGCGGTCGCGACCGGACAGGGTGGGGGAGCGCTCGGCTTCGGGGTGAGCGCCCTGCTCATCGGCGCCGTCGGCGACGCCGGCGCGTGGGTGGTGCTGGCCCTGCTGGCCGCTGTGGCCCTGCTGCTCTATTTCAACATGACGATCGGTGACCTCGTGGTCGCGTACCTCGCCGGACGCGACGAGCGGCGCGAGCGTGAGACGGAGGACGCCCGCCTGGCCGCCGGTCGCCGGCCGCGGAACGGCGAGGCCCGCGAACGGCTCGAACCGCGGGAGGCGGCGACGCCGGGACTGATCGATCGCATGCGCGATCGCCTGGCCGGTGGGTCCGAGGCGGACGAGGAGCCACCGGTCATCCTTCGCCGTGAGCGGCCAAGCTCGAGCGCCGACGGGGCGGCGCGACCGACCGCCACGATCGCACCGCCGTCGGCGCTGTCCGCGAATGATGTGCCCCGGCCGCACCCGGTGACCGCCGAGCTGGAGCACACGGAAGAGGCCCACCTCGCCGAGGCAACGGCCGCGGACGGAGTCGATCCAGCGCTCGAGCCGGTCGAGCGAGTCTGGGAGCTGCCGGCGATCCACCTGCTCGCGGATGCCGAGGAGTCCTCCGCCGCGCAGATGGACCTGACCGCCAAGGGACAGCGGATCCGCGAGACGATGGCGCACTTCGGCATCGGCGTGAAGGTGGCCAGGATCCAGGAGGGCCCTGTCGTCACCCAGTACGCGCTCGACGTCGACCCGGGGATCAAGCTGAGCCGCATCGAGGGCCTGTCGGACAACCTGGCGCTGGCCCTGGCGGCGCGCAGCATTCGGATCGAGGCGCCGATTCCCGGCCAGCCCTACGTTGGCGTCGAGATCCCCAACTCGGCATTCGATCTCGTGACGCTCAAGGAGGTCTTGGCCAGCCGAAATCACGTCGAGGCGGCGAAGAAGTCGAAGCTCGCCTTCGCGCTCGGTCAGGACGTGGCGGGCCAGCCGTTCAGCGCCGACCTCGCTAAGATGCCGCACCTGCTCATCGCCGGTGCTACCGGATCCGGCAAGAGCGTGTGCGTCAACGCCATCATCGACAGCTTCCTGATGCACGCGACGCCGGCAGAGGTGAAGCTCATCCTGATCGACCCCAAGCGCGTCGAGCTGGCGCAGTACAAGGGCATCCCACACCTGCTGTGCGAGGTCATCGTGGAGCCGGACAAGGCCGTCAACGCCCTGAAGTGGACGATCGGCACGATGGAGGGCCGGTACGCCGAGTTCGCGTCGCGTGGCGTGCGCAACATCGCGGGCTACAACGAGGCGTTGCGTGCGGGTGAGCCGCGGATGCCCTACATCGTGATCGTGATCGACGAGCTGGCGGACCTGATGATGGTGAGCGCCTACGAGGTGGAGGCGACGATCACCCGGATCGCGCAGCTCGCGCGCGCGACGGGCATCCACCTCGTCGTCGCCACGCAGCGCCCATCGGTCCAGGTGATCACGGGGCTCATCAAGGCCAACATCCCGAGCCGCATCGCGTTCGCCATGACCTCTGGTATCGATAGTCGCACGATCCTCGACACGACCGGCGCTGAGGATCTGCTGGGCCGCGGGGACATGCTCTACCAGCCGATCGACGCGCCGCGGGCGATGCGCCTCCAGGGCGTGCTCGTCACCGACCGGGAGATCGAGGACGTCGCAAGGCACTGGCGGGCGCAGGGCGGGCCGCAGTACAAGCCCGAGATCACCACTCCTAAGCGCGACGGCAAGCCGGGTGGACGCCCGGGCGAGGACGAGGAGGAGGACGACGCCGATGCGCTGCTCTCCCAGGCGGTCGACATCGTACGTCGATCGGACAAGGCGTCCGCCTCACTGCTCCAGCGACGGCTGCGGATCGGCTACGCGCGGGCCGCCCGCATCCTCGACCAGATGGAGGATCGCGGCATCGTCGGAACCGCGGACGGCAGCCGCTTCCGCGAGGTGCTGATCACGAGTGACGGGTGGGGCGGCGAGGTCGAACCCGAGGGGGATGATGAGCCGTGACCGACCAGGTCCACAAGCTCGGGGAGGAGCTTCGTGCCGCACGGGAGGCGAAGGGCGTGGACCTATCGCGGGTCGAGCGCGATACCAAGATCCGCGAGCGATACCTGGCGGCACTGGAGCGCGGCGAGTATCGCGAGCTGCCGGGCCCGGTCTACACCAAGGGCTTTCTGCGCAACTACGGCACGTACCTGGCGCTCGATCCGGAGTACCTCATCGATCTGTATCGGCTGGAGACGTCAGCGTGGGCACCCGAGCGCAGCGGCCTTCCGAGCCCGCCGCGGCCGATCTCGGTTCGTCGGCGCCGGACGTTCGTCGTCACGTCCGGGGCGGTCGCAGCGGCGATCCTGACGATCGCTGTCGGCGCCATGGTGGCGTGGATCGGCTATCAGTTGTTCAACTTCGCCCGGATGCCCGTGCTGCAGGTCATGCAGCCGGTCGGTGATGTGGCGGCACACCCCGACACGACGATCACGATCCGTGGGATGACCGCCGCCAACGCGACCGTCACGGTCCGCGGCCTGCCGGCGAATCCGAGTGTCGTCGCCGACGAGGACGGCAACTTTGAGATGACCGTCGAGCTCCTGCCCGGGTCGAACGAGATCCGCATGGTTGCGACCGATCCGCTGACCAGGCGACCCTCACCCGAGCTCATTCGTCGCGTCAACGTGGTCGGCGGGCCGGCAGAGAGCCCAGGGCCAACCGGAGACGGGGCCGTCGGTCTCACGCTCGAGCAGCCGCAGGCCGGTGCAACCCTTGCGGCACCGGTTCCGGTCGCCGGTACGGCTTTGGCCGGCTCGACGGCGACCCTCAGCGCAGCGCTGGTCGAGCGGGCGACGCCGAACTTCGTGATCACCGACCTCGGCGGTCGCGCGGTCGAGCTCGAGCTGGCTGCACCAACGGCGCCGGAGCCCACCACGCTGACGGCCGATGCGGCCGGTGCGTTCGCGGGCAGCCTGGCGTTGGCGCCCGGCACGTGGGGCGTGGTCGTGACGCCGGCCACGGGGGAACCGATCACGCGTCGGATCACCGTCCCGCCCGGTGAGGGTCTGACGGGCACACTTCACCTCGATGGCGGCGAGTCATACCTCGAGGTGGAGGAGGACGCGTCTCCTGTCGACGGCGTATCCGGCGGGATCGTCGCCGACGGGGAGAGCGTCGAGCTGACGGCCAGCGACGGGATCAGGATTCGAGCCGGCAACGCCGGTGCGGTGCGGCTCACGATCAACGGCATCGGTATCGGCTTCATGGGCGACGACGCCGCGGTGGTGGAGTGGCTGATCGCCCGATCAGGCGACTGAGACGAGGATTGGGGAGTCATGGCATCAGATTCATCGTTCGACGTAGTGAGCGACTTCGACCAGCAGGAACTGGTGAATGCGCTCGACCAGGCGCGCCGCGAGATCGCGACGCGATACGACTTCAAGGGCAGCAAGGTCGCTTACGAGCTCGGCAAGGACGCCATCGTGCTGACGGCCGATGACGAGTACCGCGCCGGCGCGGCCAAGGACCTCCTCGAGTCGAAGGCCGTGCGACGTGGCCTGAGCCTCAAGATTTTCGAGTGGGGCAGGGTCGAGCCGGCCGGGGGATCAACGGTGCGGCAGGAGATCAAGCTGAAGCGCGGCCTGACCAGCGAGCAGGCCAAGGAGCTCTCGAAGCGCATCCGGGAGACGTTTCCGAAGACGAAGCCGAGCATCCAGGGCGATGCCGTTCGTGTATCGGCCAAGTCCAAGGACGAGCTCCAGGCGATCATCGCCGACCTGCGAGGCCTCGACTACCCGGTTGCCCTCCAATTCACGAACTACCGGTAGACAATGCCGTTCGCGCGCCCGCCCACCGATGAGGAGCTGGATGCCGCAGCGCGACGGCTGGGCCGCGCCCTGGTCAAGCGGGGCTGGCAGATGGCGAGCGCCGAGTCGTGCACCGGCGGTTTGGTGGGGCACGTCATCACCGAGGTGCCGCGCGCGAGCGACCACTACCTGGGTGGCATCGTCAGCTATTCGAACGCCGCCAAGGAAGCCCTGCTCGATGTGCCCGGCGATCTCGTCGAGGGCGTCGGAGCGGTGTCGTCCGAGGTCGCCGAGGCGATGACCTCCGGCACGCTGGCACGCTTCCCGGTCGCCCGGCTGGCGGTTGCCGTCACGGGGATCGCCGGTCCTGACGGCGGCACTTCCGACAAGCCGGTCGGCCTCACCTACGTGGCCGCGGCCGTCCGTGACGGTCGGGCGATCGTCGAGCGTCACACCTGGCCACACGATCGAGCCGGCAACAAGCGGGCCTCGGCGATGGCGGCGCTGGACTTGGCGGCGCGCCTGGCGTCCGAGGGATAGGGGAGTGGTCGAGCGCGGCGAGCGAATCCACGTCGTCGGCATCGCGGGCTCGGGTGCGGCCGGCACGGCGCTCCTCCTGCACCAGGCCGGCGCGGACGTCGACGGCTGCGACCTGGAGGCGCCGTCACCTTACACGCCGCCGCTCGACGCGGCCGGCATCCGCTACGTCGTCGGTCACGACCCGGCGCATCTCGACGGCGTCGGGCGTGTCGCCATCTCACCAGCGTTGCGATCCATCCGCGACCATCCGGAGCTGGAGGCTGCCGCGGCACGCGGGATTGCGGTGGCGCCCTGGCAGGCGCTGCTCGGCGAGCTCCAGGCGGCGCCGGGCCGAATCGGCCTGGGAGTCACCGGCACGCATGGCAAGTCGACCACCACCGCCCTGCTGGGCCACCTGCTGATCGCCGCCGGACTCGACCCGACCGTCGAGGTCGGGGCCTTCATCGGCGGCTGGGGTGCATCGGTCCGACCCGGGAAGGGAGCAGCCTTCCTGGTGGAGGCCGACGAGTTCGGCGACAACTTCCTCAACTACCATCCCGCCGGCGCCGTGATCACCAACGTCGAAATGGACCATCCGGACTACTTCGCGGATGCCGCCGCGGTGATGGACTCCTTCGAGCGCTTCGTGCGCGGGATGGGAACGCATCCGGCGCTGGACGGACGTCTGCTGGTCATCGCGGCCAACGATCCTGGCGCGACGGAGCTCAGGCAGCGACTCCAGGACTGGGATGGCCGCGTGCTGCCGTACGGACCGGGAGGCGAGGTGATCGCCAGCGACGTACTGCGCAATCGGGGCGGGACGGCCTTCACGCTGTTCGACCACCGATTCGAGATGACGCTGGCAGGGGCTCACAACGTGCTTAACGCCACGTCCGCGCTCATCATGGCCCGGATGCTGGGAGCGGACCTGGACCTGCTGGCCGAGGGCATGCGGACCTTCGCCGGCGCCGGACGCCGCATGGAGCTCGTCGCCGATACGGCGGAGGTGACGATCTACGACGACTATGGGCACCATCCGACCGAGGTGCGCGCTGCCCTGTCCGCCGCGCGGCAGATGGTCGGACCGGATCGACGCCTGTGGGCCGTCTTCGAGCCACACATGTTCTCGCGCACCGCGCTCCTGCTCGATGCGTTCGCCTCTGCCTTCACCGACGCCAACGAGGTCGTCGTCGCCGACATCTTCGCGTCGCGCGACTCGCCGGCGGCGATGCTCTCGACCAGCGCGGAAGCCCTGGCCGATGCGATCGAGCGCAACTCCGCGGTACCGACCATCGCCACCGGCGACGTCGAGGCCACCACGGAGTATGTCGCAGATCACCTGGGCACCGGCGATGCGGTCCTCGTCATGGGCGCCGGCAAGTCGTACCGGATCGCCCGTGGCCTGGCCGAACGCCTGGCCGCGAATCCGCGGTCGTGATCGGCGTGCGCTCGGTCATCCTGGGAGGGCTGCTGGCGGTGGTCGTGGCGATCGCCTACCAGGGCATGGTGGGACTCGTCCAGGCCTCCGGCGCGCGCGAAGGGCCGGCCCTGATCCTGATTCTGCTGCTGGCCGCCTTCCTCGGGGTCCTGACGGCCGTCGCGACGCGGATGCTGCGCCTGGCGGGCGCCACCGCGCCGACCGCTCTGGTGCTGGGCTGGACGCTGGTGCCGGTCATCCTGGGCGCCATCCCGAGCGCGGCGACACAACTGTTCGCCGCGGACGCAGGGCTCACGGCCGGCCAGGCACTGGCCCTCGCCACCGCCACGGTGGCCGCGGCGGTCACGCTCGGAGTGCCGGCCGAGCGAAGCTGACGAACGCACGGGAGCGCCTGCCGCTCACTGTCGTTGCGTACGCAACTACCCGTGGTATGATGCTGGTATGCCAGCCATCACCGTCGACGACATCACCCTCCTGCCACGTATTGGGCAGCCCAACCCGCATGCCCGCCAGCGCCACGTGCGCGGGGTCACAACCGCGCCGCGCGGGTTCGAGGGGGAGGGCTTTCCGGTGCGCCGTGCATTTGCCGGCGTGGGCATGGGAGACCTCGATCCGTTCATCCACCTGGACCAGATGGGCGAGGTGGAGTACGCGCCCGGCGAGCCGAAGGGCACGCCCTGGCATCCGCATCGTGGATTCGAGACCGTGACCTACCTGATCGACGGCACCTTCGAGCACAGCGACTCGAACGGTGGCGGCGGAGTGATCAGCAACGGCGACACGCAATGGATGACCGCCGGGGCGGGCATCCTGCACATCGAGAAGCCTCCGGAGAGCCTGGTGGTCAGCGGTGGCCTGTTCCACGGCTTCCAGCTGTGGGTCAACCTGCCGAGCGCCCTGAAATGGGCGGCGCCGCGCTACCAGGACATCCGAGCCGGAGAGGTCGGGCTCCTGGCATCGGCGGACGGAGGAGCGCTCGTGCGCGTGATCGCCGGCGAGGTGGCCGGCCACGCCGGGCCGGGATCGACCTATACACCGATGTCGCTGGTGCACGCGACGCTGAGCCCGGAGGCGGAGCTCACGATGCCGTGGCGAGCCGATTACAACGCGCTCGTCTACGTCATGGCCGGGGCTGGAACCGTCGGACCGGACGACACGCCGGTCCAGACCGGTCAGCTGGCCGTGCTCGGCCCGGGCAACACGCTCACCATCTCGGCCTCCCTGACCCAGGAGAGCCGCAGCCCCACGCTCGACGTGCTGATCCTCGGCGGCCGGCCGATCCGCGAGCCGGTGGCATGGGCCGGTCCCTTCGTCATGAACACTCGTGCCGAGGTGATGCAGGCATTCGAGGACTACCAGGCCGGACGCCTCGGCGCGATCCCCGCAGTTCACGGTGCGCCGACGACGCTGACCGAGGCGCCCGGCTCATCGCCTGAGGGCTGACGTCCTTCGACGGTGGCGGCCAGAGCGAGCACGATCGCGCCAGGTCCGTCGACGCGGGACGGGCGGTTCGGCCACAATGGCCCCGCCGCAAAGGGGCCCCATCGGCCACCAGCGCGCAGCGGAGGTCCGAGCACGATCCCTGAGCGTCGGCGATTCCCCGGCCACGAGCCGATCAGCGAACCTGCGACTGCAGAGCTTGCGGCCGCAACCCGGCGCATTGCCGAGCTCGAGGCCCGCGCCGACAGGCTCGAGCGCTCGGAACGCATCCAGGCTGCACTGTTCCACATCGCCGAGACGGCGAGCGCCGCGGTGGACATGCCCGCCTTCTACTCCGCGATCCATGAGACCGTCGGGGAGCTGATGTACGCCGATAACTTCTACATCGCCCTGTACGACGACCGGCGCGACATGATCAACTACCCGTTCTACCGCGACGAGGTCGATGAGGACATTCCCGATCCCGCCGTGTGGGAGCCGCTTGGTTCGGGAATGGCGGCCGGCCTGACCGCCTATCTTCTGCGCAAGGGCGAGCCGATGCTGCTCCGTCGGGACGAGCAGGCGGCGATATTCGAGCGGGGGGACGCGGCCTTCGTCGGCGCCGCCAACGATGATTGGATGGGTGCTCCGCTGATCGCCGATGGGCGCACGCTGGGAGCGGTGGTCGCGCAGAGCTACCAGCGCGACCGAGCCCACAGCCCGGCGGACCTCGAGCTCCTCACCTTCGTCGCCCAGCACATCGCCACGGCCCTGTCCAGGGCCAGGGCGATCGAGGAGACTCGGCAGCGAAACGAGGAGCTGGCGCTCGTCAACGAGATCGGCGCGGCACTCGCCCGACAGCTCGACTTCTCGGCCATCGTCGACCTCGTCGGCGAGCGGATCCGCTCGATCTTCGACGTCCAGACCGGTTCGGTTGCGCTCTACGACGCGACGACGAATCGAATCACCCTCTCGTACACCATGGAGGACGGGGAGCGCGCCGGGAGCGCGGCGTGGGACCTCGGGCCTGGCCTGGCGTCGGAGGTGATCACGTCGCGGCAGGCACTCCGCCTGGACACCAATGCCGAGGCGGAGGCGCATGGCGCCCTCAAGTTCGGCAAGGACGAAGCCGAGTCGTGGCTGGGCGTTCCGATCCTCGCGGGCGAACGGGTCCTCGGCGTCATCGCGATCGAGCGGATCGAGCGGTTCGGCTTCACGGAGTCGGACCAGCGGCTGCTCGGCACGCTGGCGTCGAGCACCGGCGTCGCGCTCGAGAACGCAAGGCTGTTCGATGAGACGAAGCGACTCCTGGCGGAGACGAGCCAGCGCAACGCGGAGCTCGCCGTCGTCAACGAGATCGGCGCCGCCCTGGCGAAGCAGCTCGACTTCGGGGCGATCATCGAGCTCGTGGGCGAGCGCATCCGCGAGATGTTCGACACTAACTCGATCTTCATCGGCCTCTACGACGAGGCGGCCGGTGTCGTTGCCTTCCCGTACTCGATCGAGGAGGACGAGGTCCTTCCGATGGACGCGATCTCGTTCGGCGAGGGTCTCACCTCGCACGTCATTCGCTCGAAGCGCCCCCTCCGCCTCGGCAGCAGCCGCGAATCGGTGGCCATGGGAGCCGTCGTGTCCGGGCAGACGACGCAGAGCTGGCTGGGGGTGCCGATCCTCGCCGGAGACCGGGCGATCGGGATCATCGGCCTCGAGAGTCTGCTGCCCGACGTGTACACCGAGTCGGACGAGCGCCTGCTTGGCACGCTTGCCTCCAGCATGGGCGTCGCGCTCGAGAACGCCCGGCTCTTCGGCGAGACGAAGCGCCTCCTCACCGAGACCGATGAGCGCGCCGCGGAGCTCGCGATCATCAACAGCGTCCAGCAGGGGCTCGCGGCCAATCTCGACATGCAGGCGATGTACGAGCTGGTCGGCGACAAGATCCAGGAGATCTTCGATGCCCAGGTGGTCGACATCGGCATCTACGACGTCGCGGCGGGGACCCTGGCGTTCCCGTACACGATCGAGCGCGGCGTGCGCTTGCCAGAGCTGCCGATCCTCATCTCGGAGTCGCACCTGTCGCAAGCCGTTCTCGAGACTCGCGAACTCATTTACATCCACGACGTTCCCGAGTGGCTCCAGCAGAACGACGTCTCTCAGTCGATCCAGGGCGAGGAGCCGAAGTCGCTCGTGATGGCGCCGATGATCGTCGGCGGCGAGGTCCGAGGACGCATCTCGATCCAGAACCTTGACCGCTCTCACGCATTCTCCGAATCCGACGTCCGCCTGCTGACGACGCTTGCCTCGAGCCTGTCGGTCGCCCTCGAGAACGCTCGCCTCTTCGACGAGACGAAGCGCCTCCTCGCGGAGACGGATCGCCGCGCGGCCGAGCTGGCCATCGTCAACAGCGTCCAGCAGGGGCTCGCCGCCGAGCTCGACGTGCAGACCATGTACGAGCTGGTGGGGGAGCGGGCGAGCGACGTGTTCGATACGCAGGTCGTGGACATCGCGACCTACGACCGCGACACCGGCATCATGCGCTTCCCGTTCACCCTCGAACGAGGGCGGCGTCTGCCGGTCGACGAACGGCCGATCATGGGCTTCAGGAAGCACGTCATCGAGTCCCGAGCGCCGCTCCTGATCACGCACGACCTGCGAGCCGTCGGCCTTCAGATGGGCCAGCCGGATCACATCGTCGGCGAGCCCGCGCGCTCCGCCATCTTCGCGCCGCTCCTCGTCGGAGACGAGATCCTCGGCGTCATCTCTCTCCAGAACCTCGACCGGGAGCACGCATTCGACGATCGCGACGTGTCCCTGCTGACCACGATCGCGGCGAGCCTGAGCGTCGCGCTGCGCACGGGCCGCCTCATCGACGAGACGCGGCGGCGGGTTGCCGAGCTCGCCACGATCAATACCGTCGGCGAAGCGATCAGCGCGCAGATCGAGGTCGAGCCGCTTCTCGCCCTGGTCGGCGAGAAGACACGCGAGGCGTTCGACGCCGATATCGCCTACGTCGCGCTCGTCGACGAAGGGGGGGAGCGCATCGACTTCCCGTACTACGTCGAGGACGGCCGCCACGAGCCCCAGGAGCCGATGGCCATGGGCGAGGGCCTCACCTCGCGCGTGCTGGAGGACCGCCGGCCGCTGCTGCTCAACCACGAGGAGGACTGGGCGAGGCTCGGCCGGCGCGGGCGTGGCACGCCCGCGCGGTCGTGGCTCGGGGTCCCGATCATGGCCGGCGACCGCGCCATCGGCGTCATCAGCATCCAGAGCACGCTGCATGAGGGCCGATTCGGTGAGTCGGATGAGCGGCTCCTTGCGACGATCGCCGCCAACGTGGGCGTCGCGGTGCAGAATGCGCGGCTCTACAACGAGACACGGCGGCGCGCGGAGGAGATGGCCGCGCTGGCCGAGGTCGGGCGCGAGATATCGGCCACCCTCGAGCTCTCGGTCGTGCTCGAGCTCATCGCGGAGCGTGCGAAGACGCTGCTGAGCGCCGACACCAGCGCGGTCTTCCTGCCCCAGCCCGATGGCGATCAGCTCCGCGCGATCGTGGCCCTGGGCAGGACGGCCCAGGCCGTGCTCGCCGACGCTGTCACCAAGGGGGAAGGAATCATCGGCGACATGGCGATGACCGGTCGGGCGGAGGTGGTGAACAGCACCGAGAAGGACGCGCGATCGATGGTCATCCCGGGCACGGATGAAGATGAGGATGATCGGCTCATGGCAGTGCCCCTGACGGTGCGCGGCGAGGTGGCGGGCGTCCTGGCCGTGTGGCGAGTCATCGAGGCGAAGCCGTTCACGGACTCCGACGTGAGCTTCCTCGTCGGGCTCTCCCGGCAGGCGGCGATCGCGCTGCAGAATGCTCGATTGTTCGCGGACGCCCAGGAGTCGCGCCAGTCAGCGGAGCAGGCGAATGAGGCGAAGAGCAGCTTCCTGGCCGCCATGAGCCACGAGATCCGGACGCCGCTCAACGCGGTCATCGGCATGAGCGGCATCCTGCTCGACACCGAGCTCGACGACGAGCAGCGCGAGTTCGCGGAGACCATCCGGACGTCCGGCGACGCGCTGCTCACCATCATC
>JBHENV010000082.1:0-6434 GCA_046261895.1 Candidatus Limnocylindria bacterium | reverse complement strand
GCGCATGACCGGCCGGCCGCACGAGGTGGTCGAGCGCGTGGAGGCCTACGCCCGGGCGCAGGGCATGTTCCGGACCGACGAATCGCCGGAGCCGATCTTCAGCGAGTCATTGAGCCTCGACCTGTCGACGGTCGTTCCGTCCCTGGCCGGTCCGAAGCGCCCGCAGGATCGGGTCGCCCTGTCCGACATGCGCACCAGCTTCCAGGCGGCCTTCCCGGACGGTCTTCACTCGCATGCCGATGGCACCGAGCAGGAGCATCCGGCCGCTGAGGGGACCGGGGAGCGGGGGACCGTCGACGAGGCGAGCGTCGAGTCGTTCCCGGCCTCGGACCCGCCCTCATACACGCGCGATCCGGATGCCGGCGACAAGACTGAGCCGGCACCCTCGCGGCATGAGCCGGAGGCGCTGCCTGCCGACGCGCATTACAAGGCCGCCGAGGTCCGCATCGATGGGCAGAGCCACAGGATTCGCACCGGGTCCGTGGTGATCGCCGCCATCACCTCCTGCACCAACACGAGCAATCCGTCGGTGATGGTCGCCGCCGGCCTGTTGGCGCGGAACGCCGTCGAGCGAGGCATGGCCACGAAGCCGTGGGTGAAGACCTCCCTGGCTCCGGGGTCGCGTGCCGTGACCGACTACCTCAAGGCGGCCGGGTTGATGGAACCGCTGGAGGCGCTCAAGTTCCACCTCGTCGGCTATGGGTGCACCACCTGCATCGGCAACTCCGGCCCGCTGGCCGAGCCGGTCGCCGAGGCGCTCGAGGCCAATGACATCGCCGGCGTGGCGGTCCTGTCCGGCAACCGGAACTTCGAGGGACGGATCCATCCGCTCGCCCGCGCCAGCTACCTGGCCTCTCCGCCGCTGGTAGTCGCCTTCGCGCTTGCCGGGCGGGTCGATATCGACCTGACCACGGACCCGATCGGTACCGACCGTGACGGGGCACCGGTCATGCTCTCCGACATCTGGCCCAGCCCGCAAGAGGTCGCGAGCGTGGTCCTCAAGGCGGTCAACGGCGACATCTTCACCCGCAACTACGCATCCGTCTTCGACGGCGACGACCGATGGCGTGAGCTCCCGGTCCCGGCCGGCGATCGGTACGCCTGGGACCCCGAGTCGACCTACGTCGCTCGCCCCACCTTCTTCGATGGACTTCCTGACGCGCCGGCCGAGCTCTCTGGGATCAGCGGCGCGCGAGCCCTGGCGATGCTGGGGGACAGCGTGACCACCGACCACATCTCGCCTGCGGGCTCGATCGCTCGCACCTCGCCCGCCGGGGAGTGGCTGGTGGCACACGCGGTCGAGCCCCGCGAGTTCAACTCGTACGGCTCCCGTCGCGGGCACCACGAGGTGATGATGCGTGGCACGTTCGCCAACATTCGCCTGCGGAACCTGCTCACGCCCGGCGGCGAGGGCAACGTGACCGAGCACATCCCGTCCGGCGAGCGGATGAGCATCTTCGACGCGGCCGTGCGCTACGCCGCGGAGGGCACGCCCCTCATCCTGCTCGCTGGGCGGGAGTACGGATCCGGCTCGTCACGGGACTGGGCGGCCAAGGGGCCGATGCTGCAGGGCGTCCGGGCAGTGATCGCCGAGTCGTACGAGCGCATCCATCGCTCGAACCTGGTCGGCATGGGGATCCTCCCGCTCCAATACCTGCCGGGCGAGAGCGCTTCCTCGCTGGGGCTCACTGGCCGCGAGACGTTCGACGTGCTGGGCATCGCCGACGCGCTCCGTCCGCGTCAGGAGCTGGCCGTGGTGGCTCGTGGTGGCAACGGGCGCGAGATCCGGTTCCGGGTGATCGCGCGCCTGGACGGTGAGATCGACCTCACCTACATGCGCAACGGCGGCGTGCTGCAGACGGTGCTCCGCAGACTGGCCGCCGCCGAAGGCTGATCGGCCAGAGATCCGGTTGGTACGTGACGACGGCGGCACCCGCTTCTCTACCACGTATGGCTCGAGTGACTGGTAGGCATCCATTGGGCGGGGATTGCCGTCATGCCCGCGTGGCTCTGAGCACGAATACCGATATCGCTCCCGGGATCGGCCGTCTTCCGGCGTAGAGCAACGGTGCTACTATGTAGCACATGGAACGGGTGGGGATTCGCGAGCTGCGACAGAACGCCTCGGAGTACGTGCGCCGCGCCGAGGCCGGTGAAACGATCGAGGTCACGGACCGCGGCCGACCGGTCGCGCGCCTGGCGCCGCTGCCGAAGGGCACCAGCATCCTCGACCGCCTGATCGCCGAGGGCAAGGTGACGCCCGCCACCAGGGACTGGCGGACGCTCCCGCCGTCTGCGCCGCCGGCGCCGGGGGGGCGTCCGCTTTCCGAACTGGTGGACGAGATGCGCGAGGACAAGATCTAAGCCGGTGTCCGTGTACCTGGATTCGTCGGCCGCCGTGAAGCTCATCGTTCGAGAGGCGGAATCCGCGGCGCTCGAGAGGTGGCTCCAGCCCCACGACGTGCTGGCTTCCTCGGCGCTGCTGCGAACCGAGAAGCTCCGCGCCGTCCGACGCGGTGCGCCGCGCAGGATCGCCGAGGCCCGCGCAGCTCTGGCCGCATTCACCCTGCGGGCCGTGGACGACGAGATCCTGGACGCGGCGGGCGATCTCGCTCCCGCCTTCATCCGCTCGCTCGATGCCATACATCTTGCAACGGCTCTTCGGCTGGCCCCTGAGCTCGACGCGATCGTCACCTACGACCGCCGCATGATCGAAGGCGCGCGGGCCATCGGCCTCCCGGTAGCGTCTCCGGCGTGAGGAGATCCCCCGACAACCTGCGACCATCTGGAGCTCGGTCGGGTAAAGGACTCACGGCAGCACAAATCGCAACTCGGGGACATCGGTCTGGAGAAACGGACGCCTGGCGGCATGATTCGCAGACTTGGATGCGTCCGTCTCGAGCAATGCGTGCCTGGCGGCACAATCTTGAGGTCCGCGGCGTCATTGCCGCCGACGGGTGCATCGGTCTAGACTCTCCGGGCACCCATTCCGCGTCCCGAATCCAGCCCCGGAGTGCCCTCAACCCAGTGACCGTCTCATCCGTCGACGACCTTCGCGCCCTCATCCGGGAGGTCCCCGACTTTCCGAAGCCGGGCATCCGGTTCTACGACATCACCACCCTGCTGAAGGAGCCCCACGCGTTCCGCGAGGTGATCGATCGAATGGCGGCCCAGGTCGGTGACGCGAAGGTCGATGTGGTGGTCGGGATGGAGTCGCGCGGCTTCATCTTCTCCGCGCCGCTCGCCTACAAGCTCGGCGCGGGGTTCGTGCCGGTCCGCAAGCTCGGAAAGCTGCCGGCTGAGACGATCGAGGTCGAATACGAGCTCGAGTACGGCACCGCGACGCTCGAGATCCACTCGGACGCGATCGGGAAGGGCCAGCGCGTGCTGATCGTCGACGACCTGCTCGCAACCGGGGGGACGGTGATGGGCACCATCGAGCTCGTGCGTCGACTGGGCGGCGAAATCGCGGGCCTATCGTTCATGGTCGAGCTCGGCGCGCTCAACGGCCGCGACCAGCTGGACGAGTTCGACATCCACGCGCTCCTCACGTACTGAGCGCGGTCGTATCGATGGCGGTCGCCGCATCGCCCCGGCTCCGCGCCCGTTCGGTCAGCGACCGCTCTGAGATCGCGGACTTCCTGCGACGCGATCGCATCTACGCGGCCTACGCGCTCGGCGACCTGGACGGCCCGAACCGCTCGCGCGTGGCATGGGCGATGGCGCACGACGACGGCGGAAGCCCGTCCGCCCTGGCCATGCATCACGAGGGCCTGGTCCCACAGCCGCTCTTCCTCATGGGAGCGCCCGATGGCTGTCGCACCATCCTTGAGGACGTCCTCAAGCCGCGCGACGCGTACCTCCAGGCGACCGAGCTGCACGAGCCGGCGCTTCGCGACATCTACGAGCTGGATGGACCGATCGTGATGCTGCGCATGGCGGTCGATCGCGAGCGGTTCGTCCTGTTCGCCGGCCCCGCGGAGCGGCTGACGGCGCTCGATGTCGAAGATCTCAACCGCCTCTATCAGCTCGGCTCCCGCGCCGGGTTCCCTGCGTCGGTGGTGGAGGATGGCATCTACTACGGCGTTCGGGTGCGTGGCCGACTGGTCAGCGCCGCCGGCACGCACGCGATCAACGCGCGCGAGGAGATCGGTGTGGTTGGCAACGTGATGACCCACGCGGACTACCGTGGCCACGACTTCGCCAAGATGGCGACCAGCGCCGTCACGGCCGAGCTGCTCGAGCGGGTGAGTGACGTGGCGCTCAACGTCCACGCCGACAACGACCCCGCCGTCGCGGCCTATGCGCGCCTAGGCTACCGTACGCACTGCCAGCTGATCGAGCGCCTCGCGCGTCGCCGGGCCGGCGGTTGGGGATTGATGCGACCGATACGAGAGGCAATGCGATTTCCGTGGCCACGCGAACCCAGGTGAACCATGACGTCGCCGACATCGGCCTTGCCGATGCCGGACGGCTGAAGATCGAGTGGGCGGATCGGCAGATGCCGGTGCTCGCCGGCATCCGCGAGCGCTTCGCGGCCGAGCAGCCGTTGGCCGGCTGGCGGATCAGTGCCTGCCTGCACGTCACCGCCGAGACGGCGAACCTCGTTCGCGCCCTGGCGGACGGCGGGGCCGACCTCGTCCTGTGCAGCTCGAACCCGCTCTCGACGCAGGACGACGTGGCGGCCTCGCTGGTCACCCATTTTGGCATCCCGGTCTACGCCATCAAGGGCGAGGATCGAGACTCCTACTACGCGCATATCGGCTCGGCGCTGGAGCACCGGCCGCAGATCACGATGGACGACGGCGCGGACCTGGTGAATGAGCTGCACACCAAGCGCACCGAGCTGCTCGACGGCGTGATCGGCGGGACCGAGGAGACGACCACCGGCGTCATCCGGCTGCGCGCCATGGCAGCTGCCGGCAAGCTGCGCTATCCCGTGGTGGCCGTCAACGAGGCGCTCACCAAGCACCTGTTCGACAATCGCTACGGCACCGGCCAGAGCGCCATCGACGGCATCCTGCGAGCGACGAACATCCTGTTCGCCGGGAAGACCGTGGTGATCGGCGGCTATGGCTGGGTGGGGCGCGGGATCGCCTCTCGCGCGCACGGCATGGGCGCCAACGTGGTCGTCTGCGAGGTCGACCCGGTCCGCGGGCTGGAGGCGGCGATGGACGGCTACCGCGTGATGAACGCGGCGGCCTCCGCATCGGTCGGCGACGTCTTCATCAGCGCCACCGGCAACCTGAACGTGTGGGGCCGCGACCACTTCCCGGTCATGCCCGACGGCGCGATTCTCGCCAACGCCGGCCACTTCAACGATGAGTTCGAGCTTGCCGCGCTCGAGGAGCAGGCGACCTCGTCGCGCGAGGTGCGGCCGTTCACCCGCGAGTACCTGATGGGTGACGGCCGGCGCATCTATGTCCTGGCCGACGGCCGCCTGGTCAATCTCGGCGCGGCCGAGGGCCATCCGGCGCTGGTCATGGACATGAGCTTCGCGAACCAGGCGCTCGGCCTCGAATGGCTGCACGAGCACCTCGACGAGCTCGAGCCGGCCGTGTACGGCATTCCCGACGAGATCGATCGGGACGTCGCCCGGCTGAAGCTCGAGAGCATGGGTATTCGGATCGACTCGATGACGCCGCAGCAGAAGGCGTACAGCGAGTCCTGGGAGTCGGGCACGTAGTACCAGCTCATCCGACGGCGCGGGTTCGCATGGGGGCGTGCGCCGCGAGGCGCTCGACGAGGAGCCGAAGCTCGTCCTCCGTGTTGTAGAAGGCGGGCGAGCAGCGCACGATGCCGGGCCGGAAGTCGACGATGATGCCGTCGGCGGCCAGCGCATCCACGACCGGCTTCGGATCGGCAAACGCGATCGGCACGATTCCCCCGCGCCGATCGGCATCGCGGACGGCCCGCACCTCCAGGCCGGCCTCGTCGGCCAGACCGATCAGCAGCTGGCCGAGGTCCCGGGTCCGTTCGCCCAGGCGTTCGACGCCGATCTCGCGAACGAGCTCGGTGCCGCCGCGCGCGATCGCGGCCGACGGGATCGACGGCGTGCCCAGCTCGTATCGGCGTCCGTCGGAGGCGAGCTCGAGCGCATCCACCTGGAACGCGAACTGGCGGGCGCTGCTGAACCAGCCGGTCGTGGTCGGCACGAGCGCCTCGCGGAGCGCCGGTCGCACCCGCAGGAACGCGGAGCCGGGGCCTCCGAAGAGCCACTTCAGCGTCCCGGAGACATAGAGGTCGACCTCATCGGCGGCCAGGTCGGTGCCGACGATCCCGGTGGCCTGGTAGGCGTCCACGAGGAGCAGCGCCCCGCGCTCGTGGCACAGCCGGCTCAGCGCGGCAAGTTCGTTCACCGCGCCGGTCGTGAAGAAGACCTGGCCGATCGCCACCAGGGCCGTCCGCTCGTCGACCGCCTCGGCGATGGCGTC
>JBHENV010000081.1:0-5529 GCA_046261895.1 Candidatus Limnocylindria bacterium | reverse complement strand
CGGCACTTCGTCGGGATCCATGACGACGGTCGCGTACTTGGTGACCGGTAGAGCGATGCCGACGATATCGGTCTCCTGGAAGGCGTCCTTGCCGAGCAGTGCCCGCGGCACGTTGCCGGTGATGGCGACCATCGGGACGCTGTCCATCATGGCGGTGGCCAGGCCGGTCACCAGGTTGATCGCACCGGGGCCGGACGTGGCGATCGCGACGCCGACACCGCCGGTGGCGCGGCTGAAGCCGTCGGCCGCGTGGGCGCCGCCCTGCTCGTGGCGAACCAGGATGTGTCTGAGGGGAAATTCCCGGAGGACGTCATAGATCGGCAGGACCGTGCCGCCGGGGTACCCGAAGATCGTGGTCACGCCCTCGCGCACCAGCGCCTCGCAGACGGCACGCGCGCCGATGCGGGGCGCGACACTGTGCTGCGGCTGGGGGGCGCTGGTCGGGAGCGGAACGGCTGACATGAGTGTTGGAGTTCCTCGTCTCAAACAAGAACCCCGCCTGGCTTCTCGGCCTGGCGGGGTGTCGGTCGCTTTCGGGTTGCCTGTCCGGCTACTCGGTCGAGCGTCCTCCATCCCGCCATCCAAGGAGGATGACGAGCCGAAGAATGCCGATGAGTACGAGCACGCCGAGCATCCCGGTATGACCCGGGAGCACGATCGGCTGGGCGGCGTCCGTGCCGCGCTGCTCTGACATAGGGTTGCACCGTAGCAGCGATGTCAACCCGGCGCCACCGGGACCATCGGTCCTGGCGAGCCCTCTCATGGTGCCCGCATATTCATCAGGTGACTATTCGGCGCCATATTGGACCGATTCCGGCCGCTCCCCACGTCAGGATGAGCGTGAACGCCACCGTCTGCGCATCGCGCGAGCCGATTGCCAGCGTGAGTGCACGCAGGACTGCCGCAAGGCGCTTACCGCTCCGACAGCGCTCGAGCCAGCCGTGCGCCGGTCGTCACAGCACCTTCAGAGGCCGATGACACCAACGCCGCGTACTTGGCCATCACTCCCCCCACGTGTCGCGGGGGCCGCGGCGTCCAGGCAGCCAGCCGCCGCATGACCTCCACCTCCGGCACGTCGAGGTCCAGCCGCCGCGCGTCGACGTCGATGACGACGGTGTCGCCCTCCTCCACCACGCCGATCGGTCCGCCGAGCGCCGCCTCCGGCGCCACGTGCCCGATCATGAGACCATGGGTCCCGCCGCTGAAGCGTCCATCGGTGATCAGCGCCACCTCGCCACCGAGCCCTTCACCCACCAGGGCGCCGGTGACGCTCAGCATCTCCGGCATCCCCGGGCCGCCGACCGGGCCCTCGTGGCGGATGACGACCACGTCGCCGGGACCGATACGCTGCGCGCGCACGGCGTCGTAACAGGCCGCCTCCGAGTCGAAGACGCGCGCCGGCCCCCGGAACTGCCGCATCTCGTGTCCGGCCAGCTTCACGACGCAGCCGTCCGGCGCCAGTGAGCCGCGCAGGATGGCAAGGCCGCCGGTTGGCTTGATCGGGTGCTCGATCGAAACCACCACCTCCTGGCCTGTTGTCTCGACCGCGGCGTCCGCCACGCCGGCCAGCGTTCGGCCATCGACATTGCTCGTCGCCCCGTCCACGAGGCCGCCGCGGATGAGCTCTCGTGCGACGAGCCCGATCCCGCCGGCCTCGTGGATGTCGAGCGCCGTGTAGCGGCCGCCCGGCATCATGTTCGCGACGATCGGCGTTCGCTCCGCGATGTGGTCGAAGTCCTCCAGCTCGAGCGGGATGGCCAGCTCGTGGGCGATGGCGAGCAGATGGAGGACGCCGTTGGTGGACCCGCCAGTGGCCGCCACGGACGCGATCGCGTTGTCGATGGCGGCGCGCGTCATGATCTGCGACGGCCTGATCCCGCCGTTCACCAGATCCATGACGAGCTCGCCGGCCCGCGTTGCCGCGGCCTCCTTCGCCGGATCCGTGGCCGGGATCCCGTTCAGGCCACCGGGCGAGATGCCGAGGAACTCGAGCGCGGTGCTCATCGTGTTGGCGGTGAACTGCCCTCCGCACGCGCCTGGCCCCGGGCACGACAGGTCCTCGATCTCGCGGAGCTCCTCCAGCGAGATCGTCCCGGCCCGGTACGCGCCGATTGCCTCGAACACGGTCACCACCGTGGCATTCCGCTTCCCGCGGATGGTGCCGGGGTTGATGGTGCCGCTATAGAGAACCAGCCCCGGGAGATCCAGGCGGGCGAGCGCCATGGCAGCTGCTGGAATCGTCTTGTCGCAGCCCACCAGGCAGACCAGCCCGTCGAACAGGTGTCCGCGGGCGACCAGCTCGATCGAATCCGCGATCACCTCGCGACTGATGAGCGACGCCTTCATGCCTTCGGTGCCCATGCTCACGCCATCGGACACGGCGATCGTGTTGAATTCCATCGGCGTGCCGCCTGCCGCGCGAATACCCTCCTTGACCTTCACCGCCAGCTCGCGCTGGTTGTAGTTGCACGGCATCGTCTCGATCCAGGTGGTCGCGACGCCGATGATCGGCTTCTGAAGATCCTCGTCCGTGAAGCCGATGGCCTTGAGCATGGCCCGCGCGGCGGCACGATCGGGTCCGTCCAGCAGGACGCGGCTGTGCTCGCGGGGGTCGGGGGTGCCACCGTCGGTCATGGGCTCGGAGTGTAGGGCTCTATCAGTCCTGGTTGCAGGCGCGCTCAACGATCCCGCGGGTGGGTGCATCGGCCAGGTCTTGGCCGAATACTCACGGGACGGGCACGTCGGGCAGGCAGAAGGCCGGATCGTCGCTGCTCACCCAACCGGTGGATGGGGCGGACAGATCCTGGCCGATAGACCCTCCCGGGGGGCATGCGCGGAACCTGCGATCGACGGTCTCTTGACGGATCGGCTACGGTCGAGCGACCGATGAATGAGACGACCGCCCACTCCGCACGCCCGCGCACGATCGTCGACAAGATCTGGGACGAGCATCTCGTGGCGCCCGGCACCGATGGCGCGCCCGACGTCCTGGCCATCGACCTGCACCTCGTCCACGAGGTGACGAGCCCTCAGGCCTTCGATGGCCTCCGTGCCCGTGGCCTCAGCGTCCGACGACCGGGCCAGACGCTGGCGACGGTCGACCACTCCATCCCGACGACCGACCGGAGCCTGCCGATCGCCGACGAGATCGCCGCCACCCAGGTGAGCCGCCTCGAGCAGAACTGCGCGGAGTTCGGCATCCCGCTGCACGGCATCGGCTCGCCTCACCAGGGGATCGTGCACGTCATCGGGCCCGAGCTGGGGCTGACGCAGCCCGGCATGACGATTGTATGCGGCGACTCGCACACGGCCACGCACGGCGCCTTCGGAGCGCTCGCCTTCGGCATCGGCACCACCGAGGTCGAGCACGTCCTGGCGACGCAGACGCTTCTCCAGCGCCGGCCGAAGACGTTCGAGGTGCGTGTCGAGGGTGCGCTCCATCCCGGCGTGACGGCCAAGGACATCATCCTCAGCCTGCTCAGCCGGATCGGCGTCGGCGGTGGGACCGGCCACGTCTTCGAGTACGGCGGATCTGCCATCCGCGGGCTTGGGATGGAGGGACGGATGACGATCTGCAACATGAGCATCGAGGGTGGCGCGCGCGCCGGCCTGGTGGCCCCCGACGGGGTCACCTTCGAGTACGTCGCCGGACGGCCTCACGCGCCGATCGCCGCCGGCTGGGATGCCGCCGTCGACCGATGGCGCAATCTCATCACGGACGAGGGCGCGGAGCACGATCGCAGCATCAGCTTCGCCGCCGGCGACCTGACGCCGATGGTGACCTACGGCACGAACCCCGGCATGGGCTTTGCCATCACCGACCGGATCCCGGATCCGGAGGCCCTGACCGATGCGAACCAGCGCGACGCCCTGCGCGCGGCCCTGGCCTACATGGCGCTGAATCCCGGTGAGCGGATCCTCGGCAAGCCGATCGACGTCGTTTTCATCGGCTCCTGCACGAACTCACGCATCTCCGACCTCCGCGAGGCGGCACGAATGCTGCGTGGCCGCCGGGTCGCGAGTGGCGTACGGGTGATGGTGGTGCCGGGCTCGACCGAGGTGAAGCGCCAGGCCGAGGAGGAGGGGCTGGCCTCGGTCTTCCGCGAGGCCGGCGCCGAGTGGCGCGAGGCGGGCTGCTCGATGTGCATCGCCATGAACGGCGATCAGCTGTCGCCCGGCCAATACGCGGTGAGCACGAGCAACCGCAATTTCGAGGGCCGCCAGGGCAAGGGCGGGCGCACGTTCCTGGCGTCGCCGTTGACCGCGGTGGCGTCGGCGGTCACGGGCCGGCTGTCCGACCCGAGGGCGTTGCTGTGAGCGCACGCGAGCCCTTCTCCTCGGTGACCTCGGCGGCCGTTGCGCTGCCGCGGAACGACATCGACACCGATCAGGTCATCCCTGCGCGCTTCCTCAAGACGGTGAACCGCGAGGGACTGGCGGACCAGCTCTTCTTCGACTGGCGCTACCTTCCGGATGGCTCGCCGAACCCCGACTTCGTGCTCAACCGGCCCGAGATGCCCGGCCGCCGGATCCTCGTGGCGGGGGACAACTTCGGCTGTGGATCGTCGCGCGAGCACGCCCCCTGGGCGCTCACCGCCTGGGGCATCCGGGCCGTCGTCAGCAGCAGCTTCGCCGATATCTTCACCAGCAATGCGCTGAAGAACGGCCTCCTGCCGGTGGCCGTGCCGCCGGAGGAGCTGGGGCGCATCGGCTCCATCCTGGAGGCCGAGCCGGCGGCTGAGCTGACGATCGATCTCGAGGCCAGCGAGCTCCGTTTGCCGGACGGATCGGTCATTCCGTTCACGATCGATTCGTTCGCGCGTCGCATGATCCTGGAAGGGACCGATGAGCTGGGGTACCTGCTCGGGCACGAATCGCAGCTCGAAGCCTACGAGGCGGCGCATCCGCCGAGGGTCTCGACCTTGGCATGAGCCGGCCGACGGCCATGAGGGTCATCGCCTGGATCATGGCCGCGTCGGCGGTCGGGTTCGGGCTCTTCACGATCGTGTTCGGGATCGTGAGCCCCCAGCAGCAGATTCACGCCATTCACAACGTGGTGGTGGCATCCCTCCTGATCGTGCTCTCGGCGCCGCCCGCCATCGCCGTTGCCCGGGCGCCGGATCGGTCGATCAGGGCGCTCGTGATCCTCTTTGTGGTGGCGATCGCCAGCCTGGGCACCATGGCCCTGAGCCTCACGCTCGACCCGTTCACCCTGCCCTTCGCGATCCTCGTCGGCGTGCTGTGGGTGTTGGTGCCGAGCCGCGAAGGCGCGATCCCGGAAGGCCGGCAGAGCCTGATCATGCTCGCCATGGTTGTCGCTGCCGCGGGGCCGTTGGTTCCGTACGCGCTCGGGCAGGCCGAGCTCCAGCGAACCGACCAGTCCAGCGAGCACGCCGCCTTCTTCCACTGGGTCGAGACCTCGTTCTACGCGATCGCGATCCTGCTGCTCGGGTTGCTTGCCGCGCTGCGCCCCGGTGCGTTCCGAACGGCCGGCTGGATGGCGGGACTGGCGCTCGCCCTTCTGGGCGC
>JBHENV010000080.1:0-10822 GCA_046261895.1 Candidatus Limnocylindria bacterium | reverse complement strand
CGGCAGGGGACGCGGTTCAGCGCCCGTGGGCCATCCTCGCTGACCTCGACGTCTCCATGGCCCGATTGCCGCGCGTGTGTCGGCATGGGTATGACGTCGCTGGCCATGACGAGGCCAGTTCGTGCAGCCAGTGCTGGTAGCGTAACTGGCACGCGTCATGCGTTCATGACAATGCAGAGGGCCGAACCCTGCTCGGGTGTTCGGTCCTCTCTTGACGCCCGGGGCATTCCAACGAGTTCGCGCGGCGCGCCCGTGGGGGCAGGCGTAACCAGCCGCGTAAAGTCCAACAACCCTCGCCTCGCTTTACGGGTGGCCTGAACGAATGATCCTCTACTTTCTCGCCGTTCTCTTGATCCTCGCTTCGTGCGCCCTTTTTGTTACCATCGTCCTTACCTCGGTCCCGGCAGGCAACCGCCCGCCCGGGTAGGAGGAGCGGCGATTCCGTAGGGCGCACTCTGCAACGGCATGCTGCGCGCGTTCAGAGCTGGCATCGAGGGTCGGGAGCCACGTCCCTCCCATGCCTGGTCGATAACGTCGAGGCCGCGTTCCGTACCCGAGCGGGTAGGGTACCGGAGGTTGGACTCGAACCCACCTGAGCTGCGCTCATCGTGTTTGAGTCAGGCGTGTCGGCATCCGGGGCGCGTGGGGCGTGGCGCCTCACCCGAGGACGCGCTCCTCGAGTCGACCGTCCAGCCAAGGGGATCAGCCAGTGAGGGGGTCGCTTTCGGCCCCCGACGAATGAAGCCCCGTGCTGTGCACGCTTACGACCCGCGCTGCGGACACGCGCCGTCGTACGGCAGATCCGGAAGGAACCGCTCCCATTCGTCCCTTGTCAGGTTGCGGCCAGCGACCTCGCAGGCATGCTCGCTCCAGCGCGACGGATGGACATCCCACGCGAACGCCACACCCGAAGAGTAGTAGCCATACACGGCTGTCCCATCCGGGTTGAACTCCCCGGCAAGCCAGATGTTATCCATGCCGGGCAGTGCCGTCCCGAGTTGGGATCTCGATGCGACGTCGATGAGCCGGGCGGTGCCGTCGGTGCCGGTACTGAGCAGCGTTCGGCCGGAGGGATCGAAGTCGAGCCCCAAGGTGAAGCCGGAGCTGGTGCGCACCGTCCGGCCCTGGCGCCTCCCGGTCCCCACGTCCCAGAACTCCACGAGCCCGTCACCTCCTCCGGTCGCGAGCAGGCTCCCGTCGGGGCTGAAGGCGAGTCCTCGCGCGACGAAGTCGGACATGCCCAGTCGGTGCAGGTCGATGCCGTCGTCGGCGAGCCATATGCCTGCCCAGCCCTCGTCCCGTGGCTCGAACGCGGCGGCATACACCGAGCCATCAGGGCTATACGCGAGCTCGGTCACCGGGCCACCAAGATCGACGGCCGGTCGCGCGGCGGTGCCCGACGGCAGTTGCCACACGTGGAGAAACCCATGTGGCGGTAGGGGGCCTTCTCGGCCTTCGGTGAAGTGCGCGGTCCCAGCTAGCAGCAGGGAGCCGTCGGGGGCGAACTCCAGTGATCGAACCTGCTCACCTTCTCGTGTGTCTCGGATCACTGCCTCCTCCGACCACGATGCGGTGCTCCACACTCTGACGGTGCCGTCGTGGGCGCCGGTCGCGAGCAACGAACCATCCGCCGCGAACCGGACAGCGATGATCTCCTCTCCCGGCGCCGATCCGAGTTCGTGCACCAGCTCGAACGTAGTCGGATCGTAGATCGCAACCGAGCCCCCAGCCTGCGGCAGCGCGAGGTGGCGGCCGTCGGCGCTCACGTCCGATGCCGGAGGCGGATCGAACGGCGACGGTGTCCCGACGCTCGATCTTCGGTCGAGCCGTCGTGATCCGCCGAGATCCCACGCGATGAGGCTGCCGTCCAGACTCGCGGTGTAAACGATCGCGCCATCGGCGCTGAATGCCGGTCCAAAGACGCGACCGTTGTGCCCGGTCAGCGTTTCGCGCAGCGCGCCGGACTGGACGTCCCAGACGATCACCGCGCGATCGTCTCCGGTGGTGACCAGGGTGCGCCCGTCGGCACTGAAGCCCGCGCCCTGCACCGCGGCATTGTGCCGCCCGCTCAGTGGCCGATCGGTGCCCGTCGCGAAGTCATGGATCGAGACGCTGCCGTCGCGCGCCCCCACCACGATGCTGTGCCCGTCCGGTGCCGTTGCGAACGCCGGCAAGCCGTCGATTGGCAGCCGCGCCGTCGGCGCATCGGCTCCCGGCTCCCACCACGACAGGTACAGCGGGTCAATGAAGGGGTCACGGTCCGGGGCGAGCGGGCCGACGTGATCGATCGTCAGGATGTGCTCGTCATCGGGAAAAAAGTACACATCCAGGAAGGTCTCACCCTCCGGTGGCTGGAGCTTCCGGACGAGGTCCATCGTGCCGACCTCGTGGATCGTCAGCTCGGTGCCGTCCTCCGACGTGAACGCGATTCTGGCCAGATCCGACGTGACGAAGAATCCGCCGAATTCAGGCGGAAGGCGGAAGAGCGCTTCTCGCTGTCCGCTTACGGCATCGATGACGTCGAACCGTCCCTCACCGAAGTCGAGGACTGCCCGCCCATCGGCCCCGAAGAACCCGAATCCCGCCTGGTACATCTGCGGATCACCACCACCGAAGGTGTCGAGGATCGCCGTCTGGCCGCCGTTGTTGGAGACAAGAACATCATCCCCGGTCGGGCTGGCGAAGACGCTCAGCAGTCGTCCCGAGAGCGGGCGCTCGACGGCGGCCACGGCGGGACTGCGGGACAGGGCCGACAGCAGGTTTCCCCTCGTCACCGGTGAGTCGTGCAGCTCGACTCCCTGCCGAGCCAGCAGGAGAGAGAGGTCGAGGTCATTTTCCACGAGGGCCTGGGCACCAAGCCGCTGCGCGGTTGCTTCGGTGGCGGCCTGGCGCGCCGTCTGGGCGGCCTGCTCCGCGGCGTTTCGCTGCGAGAGCGCCACGATCCCGGCCCCGACCGCGAGGACCAGGAAGGCCCCAGCACCGGCGAGGAGCGCGCGAAGCCGCCGATTCGCCCGTCGCTGTCGGTCCGCCTCCCGCTCGTTGGCGACCCGCGAACTCGCGAGAAACTCGCGCTCCAGCTCGTTGAGCTCCAGATTATGCTCCGCCGTCCAGTCGAGCGCCGACGTGAGCCGTGCTCCGCGGTAAAGCTCCCCCGGATCCCGATCAGATGCGCTCCATTCCGTGGCTGCGCCGATGAGGTGTCGGTGCAGCCGTCGGCCAGACCGATCCTCATCGAGCCAGGTTTGGAGCCGCGGCCATTCTCGCAGCAGGGCTTCGTGTGCGACCTCGGCGGCTCCTTCGCTCACCGTGACGAGGCGCGCCTCGGTCAGCACCTCCAGCACGTGGCCGACATCCGGGTTCCGCTCCACGTCGAACTCCGGCAGGGGCACTCGTCGTCGGACGACGCTGTCCGCATCACCGGGGCCCGCCAGTCGCAACATCACGCTACGTGTCACGCGCCGCTGCTCATCCGAGAGCCCCTCGTAGGCGGCCTCAGCGAGGCGCGCGACGGTCCCGCGCACGCCGCCCGTGACCGCAAGGGCCTGCGCCGGGATCACTCTGCGCTCCCGGTGCTGCCACAGCTCCACGAGCGCCGTAGACAGCAGCGGCAGCGCGCCCGGCTCCCCGAGCACCTCGGCGATCAGGGCGTCCGTCAGGCGTGGATCGATGCGAGCGCCGACCACGCGGGCCGGCTCCTCGATGGCGCGCCGGTATTCTTCGGCCGTCAGCGGCCCGACCAGCGCGTGGTTCTCCGCAAGCAGTTCGGCGAGGCCCCCGAAGGCCGCCGCGTGGCCGTAGAAGTCGGCCCGCACGGTCGCGATGATGATCGCCCGGCCACGCGCATCGCGGGCAGCCTTGGTCAGTCCGTCGATGAACGCCGCGCGCTCGACGACATCGGTGCACAGGGTGAACGCCTCCTCCAACTGATCGACGACGAGCAGTAGCCGTTCATCGGCCTCAAGCGTGGTCTGGACGGCCGCTAACGCATCGTGCTCCCGCGCGATTCGGTCGCGGTGGGATTGCCTCATCGCTGCCCACAACGTTCGGTCGAGCGTTCGAACCGGATGCTCGCCCGGGCGCATCACGGCAACGAGCCATTCCGAAGATCCGGGCAGGGTCCCGGCGGCGAGTGCCGGCAGTAGCCCGGCCCGCACGACCGATGACTTGCCGCTTCCAGAGGGGCCGACCACGGCGAGGAACGACGCGCCGGCGAGCCGCGCGACGAGATCCGCGACCAGTTGCTCGCGGCCGAAAAAGAGCGCGGCGTCGTCCGCTTGGAAGGTCGAAAGACCCTTGTACGGCACCTCCGCCGATCCGTGCCCCGCGCTGCCGTCCTCGGCGGCGTCACTCCGGCGCATTCGATCTCGAACCCGTTGGAGGTCCAAGACGGTGTCCGCGAGCACGGCTTGGTGCCGTCTCGCATCGCGACGACCCACGGTCGCCCGCCCGGCCGCCTCGCCGAGGTTGCGTGTCACCTCAGCGTGTGCCCACTCGCTTACTGCCCTGTGGATCTTGCCCGGAAAGCCACCGGTCGCCTCCCGGATCGCCTCGGCCGGTAGCGATCCGGTGGCATCACCGAGGTAATACGCCGCGATCTCTCGGACGGCGGCGACATCGACCGGGCCAAGCTCGATCCGTTCGTCAGGGGCGACCAGCCGGACGAGCGACCTCTCCAGCCGGGCGTCCGTCTCCCCCTCGCGCAGCGTGACGATGACCAGGCGGTTGTCCTCTGACGATCTTGCGGCGACCAGATCCAGCAGCGACGCGCCGGTCCCGTCGTCGACGTTGTCCACGATGACCAGCGCTGGGCCGGGCTCCAGCTCACCGTCGCCCTGTGCCGGCCCAGCTTCACCGAAGGAGTGCAGTGGGTTGACGTACGTCACGACGGCACCGTCGTCAGTCGCCAGCTCCGCCAGGTCGGCAACCAGCCGGGTCTTCCCGGAACCCGATGGACCGATGACCGCCATACATCGGCCCGTGCCCCGACGGGCCTGTCGCCATGTCCAGCGCAGCCGCCGGAGTTCACGATCACGCCCAATGACCGGATCTGAAATCTCGAGCTCGGGCGGTAGGTCGGACCGGCGGCTCACTGCCTTCGATCGACTTGCGGCGCGCTCCAGGCGTGCGCTCAGCGCGGCCGCCGGTATCCCTTCTGGAGCGACCTCCAGAACGGCAACCGGAGCAGGGAGGCCCTTGAGCTGCAGGGTGCGGCCCGGCAGCAGCGTGAGGCCATCCACTGCACGCGCAAGGTGCCCCACGGCCGGGCTTGCGAGCGTCTCCCCTCCTCGGGCCTCCGCACACAGTCGAGCCGCCAGATTCAGGGCGCCGCCCCGGTACCCGCCCTCCACCGGTACCGCTTCGCCCGCATCGAGCCCACAGCCGACCGCTAGCGGAAGATCGGGATGAAGCTCCGTTTCATCCACGAACGTCAGCTGCAGGTCGACGGCGGCGCGCAGGGCCTGCCTGGCCGAGCCGAAGACGGCAAGTGCCTCGTCGCCGCGCAGCTCGATGACCGAACCCCCACGCGCCTCAACCCCTTCGCGCGCGATCTCGGCAAACCGCGCCGCGAGGCGCGCGGCGGGGACATCTCCCCGCTTCTCCGTGAAGGTCGTATAGCCTCGGACATCCGCGATGAGGAAGGTGAGAAGTTCGCTTCCTGGCGTACTTGCCGCCGGATAACTGCTGCGCACTTGCGCGGTCATCGCTGCGGTCGAGCACAGCCGGTCGGCAGGACGCTGCGCAAAGCTGGACCCCCATCATTGAAAACCAGCGTCACGCTAGCTAACGCTCGGCTCTAACACAAGGGCTGGGGGACGGGAGCGGCTTAAACGGCTCGACCATGAGTGCGCAATTCGGCCGAACACGTGGATGAGCTCTTCGGCATCCTCGTTGACGCTGCGACTCATCGGCGGGAGCTGGGACGCTCCTACGACCTTGAGCAGATAAGCGTCCCTTCCAGGATTCAGGCGCTTCTAGGGGCTCGACTCGGCCGCCAGGCCGGCTCGAGCGCCTACCGCAGGGTCTAGGAGAATGACGAGGCCGCGTGGCACCGAGCCACCGTGAGGGAACGACAGTCCGCAGATCCGCTCCAGGGCACGGAGCGGGCGTGCGGGGGGTTGTGGAGGACGAGCCGGAGCCGAGTGATGGTGGTGTGCCATCCCGCGGCCGCCGCCGGGCTACATGCGATCTACGGTCCTGAGCCTGGTTTGTATCAACAGGCGCGCTGGAACATTGCGGAGAACCGGCTCAATGCGGCTGATCAGGTCGAATCGCTCTTACCACTTGTCGACGGCTGGCAGCGGCTCCAGGACTGCCACCGACCCACACCGCCAGCGCGGAAGCGTGTTACCCCGGAATTCCGCTCGAAGCGTCTAGGGCCAGGCACGCGACCGCGGCGGCACCATAAGCTCTGTCACCACGGCATTGCGAATCCGCGGATTCCGCAACCGGTCCAGCAGCGCGGACAGTTTCTCGGACGTCATGCCCGCCGGCATGACCGGCGGCGGTTGGCCCTCCCGCCAGGCGAGCTGTGCGGCGATGAAGGTGAGAACGCCGGGCTCCTGGAACGCCTCGGGCAGGTCGCGGTGCCAGCGACGCCCGCGCTCAGTCAAACGGCCGTCGCGATCCTGGTGCCTACCGTGCTGCGCATCGGGCACCAAGCGCCCTTCGGAATTCATTGTCGCCGCTCCAATCCATGTTGCTGGTCACAGGCAGGAGGGCAGTGTGGCGAAGCCAGAGGGGGTGCCCTCCCTCAGTTGGGTCCGGCCGCCAATGCTGGAGGGGGCACCACAGCGCCGCAACGGGATACGATGGAATCTACTAGCGTCTCTCCAAACCTCCAACAGTACGAACGGCCTAAGCGGGTTGGCTGTGGCCGGGTGCTCTCACGACGAGGGCCTCGGGGTGCCGCGCCGATAATCACGGCATGCCCCTGAAGGGCGGGTCTGCTGGTTGTTGCGGCCGCTATCGCCGGCTGTGCTGCCTTCGAACCGTCGCCGACGCCATCGGCGGACGCAACCCTCGAGCCGCCCATCATCGAGATCCCGCCCGGCGCAGATCCCGAGTTGACGATTGCCGGGGTCAGCGCCGAGGTGATGTGGTCACGTCAACACCAGCGAGCGCATCCTCGGCCGGCAGCTCAAGTCACCGCGCATCGTGCGCATCACGTATCGGACCAGAGACCTCCCGCCGTACGTGTTTCGCCTGAGCGCTGGCCGGCCCGACCCCTACGGACGCGGCACCGGTGGTGAATGGATCATCGAGGCCGAGGAAACCTTCGACTCTGGCGTCATGCGAATAAACGCCGAGCAACCGCCGGTGGCCACCGGCTATGGCGAGCGAGCCTATGTGGGCATCTCCGTCGGGCTAAGCCGAAATCGAGGCTCTACCCTCCTCGTCTTCCATTCGCTGCGCTGATGCGACGGGTACGGGCCGACTCGGCTCGAATTCGTGCTTAAACTATTGGTGCCGGAGGTGGGACTTGAACCCACACGAGCTTGCACTCATCGGTGTTTGAGACCGACGCGTCTGCCGATTCCGCCACTCCGGCACGGGGAGTCGTCATTATAGGAAGCCGATGGCCGATGCCCCCGAGAAGACTCCTGCGCCTCGTACGCCGCCGCTTCCCGACGAGGCGGCGGTGATCACGCGGGCGGCCTCCGGAGACCGGAGGGCCTTCGCCCAGCTGATGGAGCACTACCAGAGTGCCTGTTACGGGCTGGCCTGGCGACTCCTTCGGGATCCCGATCAGGCCGCGGATGCCACCCAGGACGCCTTCATCCACGCCTACCGCGCGATCGGCTCCTATCGGGGAGGGATTTTCCGCTCGTGGTTGCTGCGGATCACGGCCAATGCGAGCTATGACATCCTGCGCCGGGCGCAGCGCCGGCCATCGAGCCCGCTGCCGGACCCCGAGGAGGGCGCGCCGGAGCTGCCGGACGCGGGAGCCGTCAACCCGGTGGCGGAGGCAGCCCGGAGCGAGATGTACCGCCAGCTTGAGGTGGCGCTGCGGCGGCTGCCGGAGGACCAGCGGGTTGCCGTCGTCCTCTGCGACGTCTATGGCATGGACTACAACGAGGTGGCGACCATGACGCACTCCGCGCTCGGGACGGTGAAGTCGCGCATCCACCGTGGGCGGCTCCGCCTGCGCGAGCTGTTGACTGAGCATCGGGAACTCTTCACGGCATGAAGGCGTCTGGACCGATGGCATGCTGAACCAGGATCATCCCGACGACGAGCGCCTCTCGGCGCTCGCTTCTCTCGAGACGGACGCGACATCCGACGCCACGCTGACCGCGCACGTCTCCTCCTGCGACCGATGCACCGACCTCACCTCTGAGCTCGGTGCGTTGCGCCTCGCCCTCGCCGATCTTCCCGACATGAAGCCGTCACGGCCGCTCCAGCTCCTTCCTCCCGTGGAGTCCCATGGCTCCCGTGTCGACCGGGTCGGTGATTGGGCGCGTCGCTTCTTCGCGCCCGTGCTGGCGGCCGGAGCCGCGGTTGCCATGGTCGGGGTCGTCGGGACGGCGGCGCCGGCGCTCGATCAGCTGGCCTCGGGCCCGAGCGCCGACAGGGCTGCAACCGAGGAGGTCGCCGTGCCGCAGGCCTCCGCTGGCGCCGGCTCCGAGGCGGGCGGGGAGCCGGCGGGGCTCTCGGCGAGCGCCGACACGCTCGGCTCCACGGGAGGGTCGGTGACCGGTGAGTCCGATGACGCCGCCGACGCCTCGCCGCGCGCGAACGACTACGGCACCGCTGCGGATTCGCAACGGGACGCGCTTGGCGAAGGAATGGATGAAGCCGAGACGTCGCAGCAGGCGGCTTCCCAGCGCTCCCCGTGGCCGATGGTCCTGTTCACCGGCGTGGCGCTCATGGTCGGTGCGGTGCTCTTGCGCTGGATCCTGGCCCCTCGGGTCGCCTAACGCGCAACGCCGCTGAGCGGCTAACTGAGCACGAGGCTCCACCGGTCCGTCCTTTCGCGCGACGAATCCGTCGTGGCAGCGCTGGGCGGCGCGACAGCGCTCAATCGAACTGCCCTTGTCAGCGCGTGATCCCGCAGTCGCGAAGAAATGTGCCCGCTCTGGCTCACATGGCGCCGATGAGCGGCGGACGCGGGGGACGGATGTGCGGGTGGGCGGACCTCACAACGTCACGCGACCGACCGCGATCGCGCCCAGGAGGAGCAGCACGATGACCGACGCCGCCAGGATGGCCGCCAGGCCGGAGTCGCGGAAGGCCGGAACCGGTGCCTCCGGTCGCGGCGGGCGCCGGGTGCGCGGGGATGGCACCTCGCCCGGCTGACGGAGGGTCCGTGGTGCTGCGCGCGTTTCGGCCGCGGTGGCACGCCACGTCGCCCAGGTGCGCGTGGATGAGGGCTGCGCAGGCTGAATCGGCGATCGGGACGGGCCCCAGTGGCCGCCGGCGGGAGTGGCGGACGATGGGTGCGACCGGTCGTAATCGGCGCGCCGCACCGGGTTCGACAGCACTGCCCACGCCTCGTTGATGCTGCGCATCCGTTCAGCCGCCTCCAGGGCGCCCTCGTGCAGGTCGGGATGGTGACGCTTCGCCAGCCGTCGGTGCGCGCGTGCCACCTGGAGCGGGGTGGCGTCTCGCGCGACGCCGAGGACGAGATACGGATCGAGGGTTCGACGGCCCGGCATGGCGCCGATTCTACGGCGGCCCGCAGGCCGCCATCGGTCTAGACTTCTCCGGACCGATGACCGAGCGCCGACCTCTCCTCATGCTCATCGACGGGCCGAGCCTCGTCTACCGCGGCTACTTCGCGCTTCCGCCGCTCACCATGTCCGACGGGACCCTGGTGAACGCCGTCTTCGGCTTCCTCCAGATCGTGCTGCGAGGGATGCAGGACGTGAAGCCCGACTTCGCGATCGTCAGCTTCGACGTTGGCAAGCCGCAGTTTCGGTTCGACGCGTTCCCGGAGTACAAGGCCGGACGGCCGAGCATGCCGGACGACCTGCGCGGCCAGTTCCCGATCGTGCGCGAGATTGCCGCGATGATGGGCATGCCGACCCGCGAGCTGGCCGGCTACGAGGCCGACGACGTGATCGGCACCCTCGTGAAGCGGGCGACCGCCCAGGGCGTTGACACCATGATCGTGTCCGGCGACCTCGACGGGCTTCAGCTGGTCGACGACCACGTGCGGCTCCTCACGACCCGCATGGGAGTCGCCTCGACCGTCATCTATGACGAGGCCAGGGTCACGGAGCGCTACGGCCTGAGGCCGGTCCAGATGCTCGACTACAAGGCGCTCAAGGGCGACACCAGCGACAACATCCCCGGGGTGCCCGGCGTGGGGGAGAAGACCGCCATCACGCTCCTGCAGCAATTTGGCACGCTCGACGGCATCTACGAGCATCTCGCCGATGTGAAGGGCAAGCTGCGTGAGCGGCTCGCCGAGCACCGCGAATCCGCATTCATGTCGCGCGAGATCGGACGGATCATCACCGACCTGCCGGTCGAGCTCGCCCTCGAGGAGGCACGGACCGGACGGTACGATCGACGAGCCGTTGCGCAGCGGTTCCGTGAGCTCGAGTTCCGATCGCTGATTGACCGATTACCGGCGTCGAGCATCGCGCCGACCGGCCACGAGAGCCCGGACCATGAAACGGGTGGCGGACTCCAGCTCAGCCTCGACCTGCTCGGCGGCCGTGCCCCCGCGGAGGGCGGCGAGGTCCCGTCGCCCGAGCGCCCGGATCCATTGGCGGATCCGGCCGGCGCGATCGAGCATGTTGATCCACGCATCGCGCGCTCGACGGCGGACATCGACGACCTCGAGGCGTGGCTGCTGGCGCACGGGGACGAGGTC
>JBHENV010000079.1:0-7747 GCA_046261895.1 Candidatus Limnocylindria bacterium | reverse complement strand
ATCCTGACGGGCTCGAGCGCGTGGCCACCGACCAGCGGTTCCTCGACCACGGTGAAGACCCGCCGTACGCGATCATTCCCGATTACTCGGTGCCGGGGATCGACGGCAGCCTGTCCACCATCCTGGCCGGCCTGATCGGTGTGGTGGTCGTGTTCGGCGTTCTGTGGCTCATCGGAAAGGCGCTCACCCGCCGCCGCTCGCGGGAGGGCTAGCTGGACCTCGACCGCTCGGTCCCACGTCAGTCGCCGATCCACGCCTTCGACGCCCGGCTCAAGTTCGTTCTGACCATCAGCGTGATCCTAATGATCACGCTGATGCCGATCGGCGCCTACGCCGCGCTGCTGATCGCCTGGATCGCGCTGACCGCCGCATCGACCGTCGCGCGACTCGGGCCGCTGCGCTTGTCGCGCGGCGCCTTCATCGCCGCTCCGTTCCTGCTGGCGGCGCTGCCGCTCGTCTTCGTCCGGCCCGAAGGGCCGCTGGGCAGCGTCGACCTCGGTCCGCTGCGCCTGACGATCAGCGGCGAGGGCCTGCGGATCTTCACCACCATCGCCCTCAAGAGCTGGCTCAGCGTCCAGGCCGCCCTGCTGCTGACGTTCACGACCCCTTTCCACGACCTGCTCGACGCGCTGCGCGAGCTGCGACTGCCGCGCATCATGGTGGCCATCATCAGCTTCATGTACCGCTACCTCGCGGTGCTCGGGGAGGAGGCGCAGCGCCTGATGCGTGCCCGTGCGGCCCGTTCGGCGCTGGCCGAGGGCGGCGCCGGCGGCGGCACGCTCGTCTGGCGGGCACGCATCACGGGCAGCATGGTCGGCTCCCTGTTCCTGCGCAGCTATGAGCGCAGCGAGCGCATCTATGCCGCCATGCAGGCACGCGGCTTCGAAGGGACCTTCCGGCACATGGCAGGCCGCTCCGTCCGGCGTGCCGAGTGGCTGGCGTTCGCGATGGTGGTCGCGCTGTTGGGCGCCTTCGAGCTGGCGGCACACCTGTGGCTCCAGCGGCTGTGACCACCGACGCCGATCCGCATCGGCACGAGCACGCGCACGCCCATCCCGTGGGTGGCGAGCACGTCCACGGGCATGATCACCAGCACGTCGACCGGGGCGACGTCGACGCCGGCCTCGAGGCGCGCTGGGTCGAGATCGAGCATCTCCACTACGCCTATCCCGACGGATTCGAGGCGCTGCGCGGAATCGACCTGCGCATCGCGCGCGGCGAGAGGATGGCGCTGGTCGGCCCGAACGGCGCCGGCAAGTCGACCCTGATGCTGCACCTCAACGGCATCAACCGGCCGAGTCACGGGTCGCTGCACGTCGCTGGCATGACGGTCGATCGCCGGAACATCAAGCGCATCCGGGCCGACGTGGGCCTCGTCTTCCAGGATCCGGACGACCAGCTCTTCAGCCCGACGGTCTTCGACGACGTTGCCTTCGGACCGCTGCACATGGGCGTGCCACCCGACGAGATCCATCGCCGCGTCGAGCGTGCGCTGGAGGCGGTGGGCATGGGCGGCTTCGAGCGGAGGCTGCCGTCCCACCTGTCCATCGGCCAGCGCAAACGGGTATCGCTGGCCACCGTCCTATCGATGGATCCCTCTGTCCTGGTCTTTGACGAGCCCTCGGCCGGGCTCGACCCGCGCGGCCGTCGCCAGCTCATCGAGCTGCTGCGCTCCCTGTCGCAGACGGTGATCGTGGCCACCCACGACATGCGCCTCGTCGCCGACGTCCTGCCGCGTACGATCGTGATGGATGAGGGACTGGTTGTTGCCGATGGCACGACTGCCGAGATCCTCGGCGATGCGGCGCTGCTGGAGCGCCATGGCCTGGAGCGGCCCTGAGGCTGCCAGGGCAGCCGATGCTCACGCGCGACCCACCCGGACGGGTGGCGCGACCCACCCGGACGGGTGGGAGTTGACGTGGCGTGGCAATCTCGTGGAGGCACACATTCGCCTAGACCGCCGAGGGACGACGAAGGAGCGTGAAATGGGAGCAGTCATGTCCGGCCAGAAGGTGATTCGAACCTGCTTGGAAGGCATGACGCTCCATGGGCACCCTCAACCTCGGCATCCTGGCCCACGTAGACGCCGGTAAGACCACCCTCACCGAGCGGCTCCTCCACGCCGCCGGTGTCATCGACGAGATCGGCAGCGTCGACAAGGGAACCACCCAGACCGATACGCTCGAGCTCGAGCGGCAGCGCGGCATCACGATCAAGGCCGCCGTGGTGTCCTTTGCCCTCGATGACCTCACCGTCAACCTGATCGACACGCCCGGCCACCCCGACTTCATCGCCGAGGTGGAGCGGGTGCTGAGCGTGCTCGACGGCGCCGTGCTGGTGATCTCGGCCGTCGAGGGCGTCCAGCCGCAGACGCGGCTGCTGATGCGGGCGCTCCAGCGACTCGGGATTCCGACCCTCATCTTCGTCAACAAGATCGACCGTGCCGGTGCGAGTGACGACCGCACGCTGCAGGCGATCGCCCAGCGACTGACGCCGGCAATCATCCCGCTCGGGTCCACCGTTCAGCTTGGTACCCGAGCCGCCGACTTCAATGCCTCGGGGGAGGACGATGACGAGTTCCGGGCCCGGATGAGCGAGGTGCTCGCCGAGCGCGACGAAGGCATCCTGGCGGCGTACGTCGACGACCAGCCGGCCGTTTCGTACAACAGCCTGCGTCATGCGCTCGCGGTCCAGACCCGATGCGCGCTGGTGCATCCCGTCTACTTCGGCTCGGCGATCACCGGTGCCGGGGTGGCGCCGCTGCTGGCAGGCATCGCTGAGCTGCTGCCGGCAGCCGGGGGCGACGCCGGCGGCGCGCCGTCGGGAACCGTCTTCAAGATCGAGCGTGGCCCGAGCGGGGAGAAGATCGCCTACGTCCGGATGTTCTCCGGGACCGTCCGAACGCGTGACATGGTGCGCTTCGGGATTGACGCCGAGGGCAAGGTGACGGCGATCAGCGTCTTCGATCGCGGTGCAGCCGTACCGCGGGCGTCCGTCTCGGCCGGCGAGATCGGCACGCTCCGAGGCCTCACCGATGTCCGTATCGGCGACTCGATCGGCACTGCGCGAACGGTCGCTGAGCACCATTTCGCGCCACCGACGCTGGAATCGGTCGTCACAGCTCGCCGATCGGCCGACAGGCAGCGACTGCGCGTGGCGCTCGCCCAGCTCGCCGAGCAGGATCCGCTGATCGACGTGCGCCAGGACGACGCACGCGGGGAGACCTCCGTCTCTCTGTACGGCGAGGTCCAGAAGGAGGTCATCGGTGCGACGCTGGCCAACGACTTCGACGTCCACGTCACCTTCCGCGAGACGACGACCATCCACATCGAGCGCCCGACTGGCATGGGCGAGGCCGTCGAGGTCCTGTATGCCAAGACGAAGTCGAACGTCACCGGGCACAGCTCGCCGCACAGCTTGAATCCGTTTCCAGCCACGCTTGGGCTTCGGGTTGAGCCGGCGCCGATGGGTTCGGGCGTCGACGTCCGCCTGGATGTCGGCATTCGCCTGGTGCCGCTGTACATCTACCGGACGGTCGACATGTTCATCGACCTCATGGCCCAGTACATCCGCGAGGCGTTGCAGGAAGGTCGCTTCGGTTGGCAGGTCACCGATTGCACGGTGACGATGACCGACTCTGGCTATCGCGCCCCCGAAACGACGGCGGCCGATTTCCGCAGGGTCACCCCCCTGGTCCTGATGCGTGCCCTGGAAGGGGCGGGCACGGTCGTCTGCGAGCCGATCGCCCGTGTCAGCCTCGAGATCCCGACGCCTTCGCTCGGCTTGGTCCTGCCCGCGCTGGCCCGGCTCGGGGCCGCCGTCCAGCCGCCGTCGCTCCGTGGAGATCTGTCGGTGATCGAGACGGTGCTGCCCGCGGCGAGGGTGCATGAATTCCAGCGACGATTGCCGGGGCTGACGAGCGGCGAGGGCGTGCTGGAGTCGAGCTTCGGCGGCTACCAGCCAGTGACGGGCGATCCGCCGACCCGGGCGCGAACCATGCCGAATCCGCTCAGCCTGGACGAGTACATGATGCATGTCGCCGGACGCGCCTGAAATGTTGTCCCGCATTCATTCAGCCAGAGGGATCAGCCCGTCGAGCCAGCCACGCTGATGGGCATCGGTTGGTCGACGTCGCCGCCCCGATGGCCGCGCAGGTGCGCAGGTGAAGCGTCGGCTGGCTGTTGACTCGCAGGGCGGGGCCAACGACCAACGAGCCAATGAACACCACCGGCTCCGTCACCGAGTGCCCCGTGGTGCGGGTATTCGGCCACGGGGCTCCCCTTAGATCGCCGATAGCCCCGTGGTGCGGTGATGGGATGTATTTCGCGCTTCGGCGGCGCGGTTCGCTTGGCCCTCACGCCCCGGAAGGTGGGGCGATGGTGGCTGTCAGGGCGCGGGCATCGCCTCGATCAACGCCAGCGCCTGCTCGAGCAGGGCCGTCTGGTCGAAGGCTCCGCCCGCGGGCGGCCCCGCACTCACTGCTTGAGCGATGGTGCCGTCGGACACGACCAGGTAGGCGATTGGAAAGCCGGCGCTGCACACGATCGCCGTGGCGTCTGTGGTGGCCGAGCCGGGTAGCTCAGCAGCCTCGCATCCCTCCATCAAGAAGTCGACGTACGCCGCCGGCCCGCTCTCGTCTTCGAAGATGAGGGCCGATGACGAGAACGTAGCGCCGGTCGCGGTATCGTTGAACGCCCGGGCGCACCGCTCCACCAGTCCCATCGACTCATACGCCGCGACGTTCAAGTCGGCTGCCGCCCGGCCCGGGCTGCCCTCGGCAAGGGCCGGGCGCCCGACCAGGTTGCCGTCGCTTCTGCCCGCTCGCCATCGCTTGATCGTATCAGCGAGGGCGCTCTGGTCAGTTCGTGACCGACCGCCAATGGATGGGATTGTCTATGCGTCGATCGGCTTACCTTCAGCGACTTCGCAGATGCCTGCAGCGACCGGGGGTTGAGCCTTCGCATCGCGTTCGGCATCCAGCGCCGCCTTGATCTCGGGATGTGCATCCGATAGACAGCAGGAACACGACTCGTACCAGAGCCGCATCCCGGCGTCGATCTCGATCGTTGAAGTGGGCGTGGTCGCGGTCTCAGCGTGGTGATGCGAGGTGATGTATTGCGCCGGGCTCGCCCGGAACTGCTCGAGGCAACCCTCGCGGCAGAAGTAGTAGGTATGGTTGTCGTACTCGGCGACGAGTCCGTCCTCGACGGCGACGTCGGTGCGAACGGCCATGCCGCACACCGGGTCGCGCGGACGATCGGAGGTCGATGGATGAGTGGTCATACCCGAGATGCTACCGCCCGGGACCTGCGCTGGCTCGCCGCGGTCGGCGTTGGCTCCTTACCTGGTGGCGACCGGCGATAGACAGAGTCGACCTTGCGTGATCCGGGGCAGCACGACGAAGTGCGCTCTGTTCGATCGGGTTGCGCCACCGCGTAAGCATCTTGATCCCGCCACTCACGCCGAGTCCGGGGAGCGCAGCCCCGCAATGGTCACCGTCACCAGGCGGCGGACCGCGGCCTTGGATGGCAGGCTGCTGGCCGCGGCGAGGGCGTGGAGGCAGTAGCTCGCCAGCTCGGCAGGCGCGATGTCGTCGCGGACATCTCGGGTTGCCGCCGCCTCGGCTAGCAGGTCGCGGACCATGCTAAGCAGCTGATGCTCCGCTCGAGCGACCTGCTCGTCCCGATGCAGGAATGCCGCGAGCTCGGCGTCATGGCGGCCGTGATACTCATGGGAGATGAGTGCGAAGCCCTCGAGCACCGCTTCTAGCCGCTCACGGGGATCGCTTGCCTGATCCCGGGCATCCGCGAGTTGGTTGAGATGGCCGCCGATCTCACGTTCGTGCCAGGCAAGCAGGATCGCGTCGATGTCCGGAAAGTACTTGTACAGCGTCGCGCGCCCAATGCCGGTCACCTCGGCGATCTGCGACATCGTGACCGCCCGCAGGCCGTGTTCGGCGACCAACGCCGCGGTGGCATCCAGGGTCGCGTCGCGCACCGCTTGACGGTGCGCCTCGATCGTCTCGTTCCACAGCTTCGGCACCGCACCAGTATACGTGACGACGCTCCCGTAACACCGTGATTTGACGTAGACAGTCTGTCTCGATCAAGATGGAACCCACGATCTATCCGGCAATGAGAGAGGCGCATGGCCGACCGACCATCCGACCCCAAGTCCTATGAAGACACCAGCGGTCCGCCCCGTACTCCTCGATGGGTGGTCATGTTCGGGGTAATCGCCATCGTGGCGGTCTTGCTGATCGGGTTCATCCTTATCACCGGCCTTGGCGGTCCCCACGGCCCGCAGCGCCACGCGCCGTCGGGCTACGCGGGTGGCCACACCGCGTTGATCACCGCCGCCTGACGCTCGTAGCGACAGGCTTAGCACTGGTGACTATGCCCCCCGCCATTCGCAAGGTCGCGCTCGCCGTACACCTGACGGTCTCGGTCGGATGGGTCGGTGCGGTGGCTGGCTACCTGGCGCTCGATGTGACCGTTGCCACCAGCCACGATCCCCAGCTTGTGCGTTCCGCGTGGATCGCGATGGGCCTCATCGCCTTGTGGGCCATCGTGCCATTGGCCATCACGGCGCTGCTGACAGGGCTCGTCATGGCGCTGGGGACCAAGTGGGGCCTGTTCCGGCATTGGTGGGTCCTGATCTCATTCGTGCTCACCGTCGTGGCCACCGTCGTCTTGTTGTCCGAGACGCGGGTGATCAGCGACGGTGCTGCCATCGCCGCTGATCCGAGCACTTCCGCAGAGCAGCTCCTCGCCTTGCCGAGCACCCTTCCCCACTCAGTCGGCGGCCTGGTCGTGCTGCTCGTGATCCAGGTGCTGAATGTGCACAAGCCGCAGGGAATGACGCGGTATGGCTGGCGGAAGCAGCAGGAGGAACGCCGGGCAGCGCAGCTCAGAAAGCATGAGCGGCACCCTTGACCTACCGCTTGTCTCATCGTTCAAGGGAGTTCTGATGTCGCACCTTCGAGTTCGCCGCCAAGTCATTGTCGGCCTCGCGGTCGTACTCACGGCTTTGTGCGCCGGGTGGCGGAGGCGCATCGTCGGGCGACCAGCGGCAGCGCCCCGTTCAGGTGCAGATGACCGACGAATTGCGCTTCGAGCCTGCTGAGTTCACGGTGCAAGCGGCGGAGACGGTGCGCTTCGAGGTCACCAACGCGGGGCAGATCGTCCACAGTTCCTGATCGGCGACGAGGCCGGCCAGGACGAGTTCGAGATCGAGATGTCCGAGGGCGACGGCATGGCGCACGACAGCGACGCCGGTGTCAGCGTCGAGCCGGGCCAGACCCAGGCGTTCGACTACACCTTCGACGAGCCCGGCCAGCTGCTGGCTGGCTGCCACGAGCCCGGCCACTATGACGGCGGGATGGTGGCCGACATCACCGTCGAGGGCTGAGCTGGCACTGACGACACGGGGGCCACCTTGGCACACCCGGCCGCGGGATCTGGCCGCTGTTGACGGCGTCGACATCTGAGACTGATGGATCACAGCGCACACCATGGCTTGCCCGTCGAACCCGCACGGACCGATACGCAAGGCGGGTGAAGTACGCCTTGCGAGCCGCCTCAGGCCGCCGAGTGCGCTCGCATTCGGGAAGCGTGCGGTCAGGATCGACGAGGTCGACGAATCTGCGGCTGAAAGCGAGGCGGTGTGAGTTCTGGAATGCACGGGTGAAGGCCAGATAGATCGCCAAGTTGGCGTACGGGCCCGCGTATGAGGCTATCGAGCGGGA
>JBHENV010000078.1:0-4035 GCA_046261895.1 Candidatus Limnocylindria bacterium | reverse complement strand
TGCTCCGCCATGGCCGCTTCGAAGCCCGCGCGGTCGACGCTGAGGCCCCGTTCCGCCACCATCTCGACGGTCAGGTCGATCGGGAAGCCGAAGGTGTCGTGGAGCCGAAACGCGTCGGCTCCGCTGATGGTGCCGCCTGCCACCACCAGCTCGTCCAGCCGCGTGCTGCCCGCATCGAGCGTGCGGGCGAACTTCTCCTCCTCGAGCTGGATGGCGTCGAGAATCGGCTCTGCGTGGGCGCGGAGATACCCGTAGGCGTCGCCCATTAGGTCGATCACGACCGAGGCGGTCTCGCGCAGGAATGGGCCGCGGATCCCGAGCAGCCGCCCGTGACGGACGGCGCGTCGGATGATCCTGCGCAGCACGTAGCCGGGCCCCTCGTTCGACGGCCTCACGCCCTCGGCCAACAAGAAGGTCATGGCGCGCGAGTGGTCGGCCACCACCTGGTAGCTGAATCGCTCGCTCTCCACGGTCTCCGGGTCGTGACCGATGAACTGCGCCAGCCGGTCGATGATCGGGACGAAGAGGTCGGTCCGGTAGTTCGACTCGACGCCCTGGACCGCGGATGCCATGCGTTCCAGGCCCATGCCGGTGTCGACGCTCTTGAACGGCAGCGCCCTCAGGCTGCCGTCCGCAGCGCGGTCGAATTCCATGAAGACCAGGTTCCAGATCTCGAGCCAGCGCGGGCAGTTCTCGGAGTGGTCAGGAAGGCACTCCGGGCCTTCGCTGAGTTCCGCCCCGCGGTCGTAGTGCAGCTCGCTGCACGGCCCGCACGGACCGGTATCGCCCATGCGCCAGAAGTTCTTCTCGTCGCCGACGGCGATGTTGCCCCATCGGACCAGCCGCTCCGGCGGCAGGCCGATGTCATCGCTCCACACCCGGTGCGCCTCGTCGTCATCGGTATAGACCGTCGCGGCAATCCGCGCCGGGTCGAGACCCATCTCTTCGGTCAGGAATTCCCAGGCCCAATGGATCGCCTCCCGCTTGAAGTAGTCGCCGAAGCTCCAGTTGCCGAGCATCTCGAACAGCGTCTGGTGACGCGGCGTGCGGCCGACCTCCTCGAAGTCGTTGTGCTTGCCGGCCACCCGCAGGCAGACCTGGGAGTCGACGGCGCGAACGTAGTCCCGCTTCTCCTCGCCCGTGAGCACACGCTTGAACGGCGCCATGCCGGAGTTCACGAAGAGCAGGGTGGGATCGTCCTTCGCGAGGATCGGCGCCGATGGCACGCGAGTGTGCCCGCGCTCCTCGAAGAAGCGCTGGAAGCGCTCGCGGATCTCCGCCGTGCTCATCGGCTCCATCGGTTCATCCTTCGTTCCACGACGAGAGCCGGCGACCGACCGGCTCTCATGCGTGATCTTGAGTCGGCTTCAGGTCCGGGTCAGGAGGCGGCGCCCTCGGGTTGCCCGCCGGCGTGGGCGTCGTGGTCGACGACCATCTCGGCTCGCGCCTGCTCCGCGGCATGACGGCCCTCGTTCACCGCATCGCCGAAATCGGTGCGCTTGTTCTCGACGAAGTCATTGACGTGCTCTCGAAATTCCTCGCCCGTCTGCGGGGCCAGGATGAGGCCCAGGGCGGCCCCGATGAGCCCGCCGATCACGACGCCAGCCAGGAAGCTGCCGAATCCAGAGTCCTTCATGGGTCCGATGAACCTCTCGCGTTTCCCACGATTCTACCGACCACACCCCGGCTCGTCGCGGAGTGGCGGTGGAGTGGCGGCCTCAAAGCGCCGGAACCTGCTCTCACAACCGACCTTCAACCGGCCCGGCGCGGGGCGGTGTCGCTACTCCTCGAGGCGAATGGGACCGAGGGCGCTGAGGAGAGATACCGCCACCATCAGGATCTGCGCACTGACCGACGCCGCAACCAGGTGCATGTCGCCGATGCGCAGCACCTCGAGCCCCGTCCGGCCCGCGATCTGATCGCCGATGACGACGCCGCACACCGCGGCGACCGCCAGCACCAGCACGCTCTTGCCCCACCGCCCGCGCACCGTGATGAAGAGCAGCAGGTTGATGAGCGCCAGGAGCGGGACCCAGATGAGCCAGGGAGGCATCGGCGTTGGCTGGCCGCTAGCCGTCGGAGCGAGTGATGCGCCCCCCGCCGAGGCACTCCGCAGCGTCGTACAGCACGGCCGCCTGGCCTGGCGCGGGTGCCCACACCGGCTCGGCCGTCTCGACCACGAACCGGTCTCGACCGACCATCGTCACCTCGGCATGCACGTCCGGCGCCCGGTGCCGAATCCGGACCGAGGCGTCAAAACGATCAGCCGGCGGCCCCCCGGCGGTGAAGCGCGCGCCATCGACCGTGAACGTCCGCTGCGAGACCTCTTCACGGCGGCCGATGACGACTGTGTTCGTGGCCGGCTGGACCTCGCGAACGTAGACCGCCTCCCCGAGCGCGACGCCGAGGCCATGGCGCTGGCCCACGGTGTAGTGCGCGTACCCGGTATGCGTGCCCACGCGGGTCCCGCCGGCGTCCACGATCGGCCCCGGATCGCCGGCGTAGCCGCGCCGCTCCTCGAGCAGGTCGCGGTAGTCGCCGAGCGGGACGAAGCAGATCTCCTGGCTCTCCGGCTTCTGGGCCGTCGGCAGGGTCAGATCGGCGGCCATGGCGCGCACCTCCGGCTTCGTCAGGTCGCCGAGCGGGAACCTGGTCCGCGAGAGCTGGGCCTGGTCGAGGACCCACAGGAAGTAGGTCTGGTCCTTGTCCGTATCGGCGGCGCGCATGAGGCGCCATCGGCCGTCGCGATGCTCGAGGCGCGCGTAGTGGCCGGTGGCGACCGCATCGGCTCCGTAGGCAGCGAGGCCGCGTCGCAGCAGCTCGTCGAACTTGATGTACTGGTTGCAGGCCTGGCATGGGTTCGGCGTGGAGCCCTCCAGGTACGAGTCGACGAAGGCGTCGATCACCCGCGCCCCGAACTCCTTCTCCACGTTGAGCGTGAAGAACGGGATGCCGATCAGCTGCGCCACGCGGCGAGCATCGTCCGCTGCATCGGGCGAGCAGCAGGATCGCGACTGCTCAAGGCCCTCCGGTATCTCGCCGTGCGTCCGCATCCACACGCCGATCACCTCGTCGTCATCGCGTTCCCTGGTCAGGAGCGCCGCGGCAACCGACGAGTCCACGCCACCGCTCATGGCGGCCACGATCCGGCTCATGCGGGCACCGTGGCCTTCGGCCGAAGTCCCACCGCGCTCCGCAAGCGTGGCAGCACGGTCCCCAGCGCCGCCAGCGTCGCGTCGAGGTCGGCCTCCGACGTCTCCCGGCCCAGCGTCAGGCGCAGCGAGCCGTGGGCGAGATGCGGATCGATCCCCATCGCCAGCAGCACGTGGCTCGGCTCGGTACTGCCCGACGTGCACGCGCTGCCGGTCGACGTTTCGATGCCCTCGAGGTCGAGCGCCGCCACCAGGTCGCCGCCCTCGACGCCGTCGATCACCACGCTCACGTTGTTCGGCAGCCGATCCTCCGGATGGCCGGTCAGGCCGACGCCCTCGAATGACAGAAGTCCGGCGCGCAGCCGGCCGGCCAGATCGCGAAGCCGGTCGGTGCCAGCATCGACGGGAAACCGGAATGCGGCGCCGAAACCGACGATGCTGGCCACGTTCTCGGTGCCCGCGCGCCGCTGGCGCTCCTGGGAGCCGCCCTGCATCTGCGGCAGCATCTGCGTTCCGCGGCGGACGAAGAGCGCGCCGACCCCCTGCGGCCCACCGAGCTTGTGCGCCGAGAGGCTCACGAGATCCGCCTGCCAGGCGTCGGCGTCGATCGGCTCATGTGCCGCGAACTGGATCGCGTCGACGTGCAGCTTGGCGCCATGGCCGCGCACGATCTCGCCGATCGCGGCGATCGGCTGAAGGGTGCCGACCTCGTTGTTGGCGGCCATGACGCTGACCAGCGTCGTCCGCTCGGTCATCGCCGCCGCAACGTCGATCGGATCCACGCGGCCGTATCGGTCCACCGGCAGGACGGTCACCTCGAAGCCGCTTCGCTCCAGGATGGCAGCCGCGTGCAGCACGGCCTTGTGCTCCACGGCCGTCGTGA
>JBHENV010000077.1:0-6723 GCA_046261895.1 Candidatus Limnocylindria bacterium | reverse complement strand
GGACCTGCTGCGCAGGGTGCAATGTGGCGTGTACGGGAAAGGGTTGGGCCGGAAGCGGATTGAGCTGGCGGCGATCCGCGCGTGCAGCGCGCGCAAGGCATCGTCGGGATCGGGGCGAATGACGAAGATGTCAGTGCCCGGGAATCAAATCACGGAGCCGAGCCCACAATCTATCGGCGCTGTGGTTGCTGCAATCTCACCCAGGATGCCCCAGACGCGCTCGGGATCCTCGTCGGACATGAAGCAGCCGACGCCTCCCGATCCCGCAACCGTGATCTCGGCGGGCAGAGCACTGCGGAACGCGTCGCGGTGCTTCTGCCTAATGGCCATCACCTTCCCCGCGACCGGCTCGGGAAGGTCAAGGACGGCATAAGTGTCCGAGTCGACTGGATAGGGCATGACGCCAACCCGCAATGCGGCTTGAGTGGAAGCCTACCGGGCCCCTCCCGCCTCGTGGAGTAGGAGCGACGCCTAGAACCCGTCACGCTCTGTCACCAATAGCGAAACTTCGCCCCGGCCGACCTGCCCAAGGAGGGGACCGGTCATGACCTCGCCATGGCGACCGGCATCCTCGTGGCGTCCGACCAGCTGGATGGAGCTCGACTCTCCCGGACGGCGCTGATCGGGGAGCTGGCCCTCGACGGGTCGCTGCGTCCGGTACCCGGCGTCATGGCGCTCGTCTCGGCCGCCCTGGCCGCCGGGGCACGCGACGCGATCGTTCCCGTTGAGAGCGCCGCCGAGGGAGCGGTGGTTCGCGACATCCGGGTGCGCGGCGCCCGCGAGCTCCGGCAGGTCGCGCGTCACCTTGCTCGCAGGGAGGAGCTTCCGGTGGCGGCACCGCCCGACCGTGACCCGGATGCGGCGCCGGAGGACGCGCCCGATCTCGCATCGGTGGTAGGCCACATCGTCGGACGGCGGGCGCTCGAGATCGCCGTCGCCGGACGACACAACCTGGCCTTCGCCGGCCCGCCCGGGGTCGGAAAGACGCTGCTGGCCAGGTCCGCTGCCGCGCTGCTCCCGCTCCTCGACGAGCGGGAGGCTGCCGAGGTCAGCCGCATCCACTCCGTGGCCGGCCTTGCCGAGCCGCGCACCTCGGTGAGCCTGCGACGGCCGTTTCGGGCCCCGCATCACACCATCTCCACGCAGGCGCTGGTCGGCGGAGGTCCCAGGATCCGGCCCGGGGAGGCCAGCCTCGCCCATCGCGGCGTTCTCTATCTCGACGAGACGCTCCAGTTCCGCGCCGATGCGCTCGACGCGCTGCGAGGGCCGATCGACGCGGGCACGGTCACCATCGCCCGCGTCGAGGGCGTGCTGGCGCTTCCCGCGCGTTTCATGCTCCTGGCGTCGTTCAACCCCTGCCCATGTGGCTGGTTCGGTGTCGATCGGCACCAGTGCACCTGCGAGGACGGGGCCCGCCGCCGCTACCAGGCACGCCTCTCGGGACCGATGCGCGACCGGCTCGATATGATCGTCCACCTCGAACCGGTCGGATCGCTGCGTGCGGCGCGCCGGACTGAACCGACGAAGGTCGTCGCCACCCGCGTGGCCACGGCAGCGGCAATGCAGGCGGAGCGCCAGGCGGCCCCGAACGCCGAGATCCCGCCCGGCCAGCTCGACGAACGGACGGGATTCCCGGCCACGGTGCGCGCGTTGTTGGACACGCGCGGTCGCCAGCTCGGCCTCTCGATGCGGCGCCTCCATCGGGCCGCGCGCGTGGCGCGGACGATCGCGGACTTGGCGGGCTCGGGAGCCGTGCGCGAAGAGCATCTCGACGAGGCGCTCATGCATCGGCCAAAGGAGGTGCGAGCATGATCGGCGTCGGCTCGGCCGGACCCACCGGGGGAGCCCGCGATGCTCGTCGCGACGGCCGGATGACCGAACGCGACGCATGGATCGCGCTTTCCGTCGCGCCGGGCATCGGCCCGGCTGGGTTTGCGCGACTGCTCGCGCGGCATGGGTCGGCGTCGGCGGCGTGGCGGGCGGGGCCGGCCGCCATTCGCGAGCTCGAGCGCTCCGGCGGTCAGGCCGTTGCGGCGTTCGAGCAATGGGCACGGCGGGACCCACGCCAGGTAGCGCGGTCGCTTGAGCACGCCACCGAACGGGCGGGCGGGCGGGTCGTGACCGGCCTCGACGAGGTGTATCCCCCGGCGCTCCGCACGCTCGATCCTCGCCCGCCGACCCTGTTCGTGGTGGGCGAATCCGACGTCTTCGAGCGGCGGGCGGTCGCGATCGTGGGCACTCGCGGGGCATCTGGCTATGGCCTGTCCGCCGCCACCGAGATCGCGGACGACCTCTCACGCGCCGGCGTGGTGGTCGTCTCCGGCCTGGCCCTCGGCATCGACGGTGCCGCTCACCGCGCATCGGTGGCCGTTGGCGCGCCGGGAATCGCGGTCCTGCCCTCGCCGATCGATCGCATCTACCCGCCCCGACACCGCACGCTCGCTCGTGACCTGGTCCGCGGTGGTGGGGCGCTGGTCAGCGAGATCGCGACCGGCGCATCAGTCGGCCGGCCCGACTTCGCCAGGCGCAACCGGATCATCGCCGGCCTCGCCGAGGCGGTCGTCGTCGTCGAGGCGCCGGACCGATCGGGCGCACTCCTCACCGCCGCCGCGGCGATCGCCATCGGTCGCGAGCTCTACGCGGTTCCGGGTCCCATCGATGCCATGGCGTCCCGCGGCTGCAACCGCCTGATCGCCGACCAGCAGGCGACGCTCGTGACGTCGAGCGCGTCACTGCTGCGTCAGATCGGGCTTGCGCGGGGCGAGCGGCCGCCGAGCGTCGCCGCGCTCTCCGAGGTCGAGGGCCAGATCCTCAGGCGCCTCCTGGAACGGAGCGGATCGATAGAGGAGCTGGTCGACCGGGTCCACCAGCCGGCCGCCTCCGTGGCGAGCGGACTGGCGATGCTGGAGGCTCGCGGCCTTGTGAATTCATTCGGAGGAGCCACGTTCCACCCGACTCTTGCCGGCAAGCGTCTTGCAAAGGTCATCTGACAGCCGTGGTACGCATGGGCTATCCTTCGACCGCCACTCGCGCTGCCGCGCGTGCCCTTCAATGTGGCCCCTCATGTTCATGGAGTTTGTGTATTGCGTCCGATACGAACCGTAAGAGCGGCCGTTGTCGCCCCGTTCGAGTCGCTCGGCACGCTGCTGAGCAGCCATCGAGCCATCACCCGCGTCTCGTTGGCAGCCCTCTCGTTCACGTTGATCATCGCCCTTAGCCAGCAGACGCCGGCGACCCAGGCCGGCCCCGAGCTGGCCCCCGTTATTCCCAAGTCACTCCTGCCGGAGAACGTCGGGATCGGTGTCTCCACCGACGACCCGGTGACCATCGCCTTCGACGGCGCCATGAACCCCGGATCCGTGGCGGAAGCCCTCCAGGTGCTGCCGGCCCAGCCGGTCGAGTTGACCTGGAATCAGAGCCTGGACCAGCTGACGGTCGCGCCGGAAGAGCTCTGGCGCACCGAGGAGAGCTACCTCGTCATCATCGGCGCATCGTCGCTCCGAACCGACGGCCAGGCGCTCGACGCTCCCAGCCGTCACTCCTTCACGACCCAGACGGCCCCGATCGTCTCCGACTTCCAGGTCCACCTGGCCGAAGACCTCCTCTCCGAGCCGAAGGTCGACGAGGAGACCGAGGCCAAGGCCGCCGCCACGCTCGACGCCGACGCGATCGAGTCGGAGTTCGACCCCGGCTCGCATCCCCCGACGATGACCGCTACCGACGTCAGCGCATCGACCGCCATCACCGTCAGCTTCTCGCAGCCGATGAATGCCGCCGATGTTGAGGACCAGTTCGCGATAAGCCCCGAAGTGGACGGCGATCTCAGCTGGGACGAAGGAAACCTCATCTTCAGCCCATCGGAGCGGCTCGAGCCGGGCAGCCGATACACGATCAGCGTGATCGGGTCGCATGACCGGACGGGAAACCTGATCGGCGGCAAGGGCAACTTCTCGTTCATCGTGCAGCAGGGTGCCCAGGTCACCAAGTCCGAGCCGCTCGAGAATGAGACAGATGTCCAGCCGAAGACGGTCGAGCTGTGGTTCAGCCAGCCGATGGACGTGAAGGCCACCAACGAGGCGTTCCGCCTGACCGACACCAGCAATGGCGCGCCGGTGGCAGGCAAGATCACCTGGAACGAGGCGGGGACCCAACTGGTCTACGCACCCAGCAAGGCGCTCGTCGGCGGCCGGAAGTTCGCGGCCGCCTTCGAGGGCGGCGCGCGGGATGCCGACGGCAACAGGGTCGACGTCTCGCTCTCCTTCACGACGAAGGCTCCTCCGGTCGTCGCGGCCCCGCCCCGAGCGTCAACCTCGGTTCGGACCGCCACGCCCCCCCCGGCGCCTCCGGCACCTCCGACCGCGACCGCGCCGCCACCGACGCCGAAGCCGGCACCCGCCGTCCCGCGTGCGGCACCGGCGACGAGCCTGGCCGGGTATGCCCTGAACCAGGTGAACGCGGCGCGCGCCGCCTACGGCTTCGCCCCGGTGGTCCTGGACGCCGCCGTCTCGGCCGTCGCGTCGTCGCACGCCATGGACCAGGCGCAGAACGGGTACTTCAGCCATACCGGCGCAAATGGCAGCACACGCGACTCCAGGCTGCGGGCCGGAGGCGTGAGCTTCGGCTGGTCCGGCGAGAATCAGTGCTACCACATCGGGATGAGCCAGCAGGCGACCCTCGACTGGTGCCACGCCCAGTTCATGGCTGAGCCGTATCCGGGGCACTGGAACCACATCGCCAACATCCTCAATGCCAACGCGCGTCGCATGGGCGTCGGGATCGCGACCGTTGGCAGCCGCACCGTGATCACCTGGAACTTCGTCGACTGAGCACCAGCCGGCCGGCGCGACGTGCGCCAGGCGGGCACCTCCGGCACCGTAACGCTTCCGGCTCCGTCGTCGGCCCCGCCATCGGCGGACCGCGGCGGGGCCGGTGCTACACTCGCTGACCGTATGCTCCACACGAAGCAGGCCGCCTGCGACAGTCGCCCCGAGTCGCCGCCGCAGGCGACGATGTTGGGGCGCTGAGGCCCATGTCGAAGGCACTGGTCATCGTCGAGTCGCCGGCCAAGGCGAGGACGCTCGCCCGGCTGCTGGGCGACGAGTACCGAGTCGAGGCGAGCGTCGGGCATGTCCGCGATCTTCCCGAGAACGCGAGCGAGGTGCCGGCCGAGATCAAGGACAAGGCATGGGGCCGCATGGGGGTCGACGTCGACAACGGGTTCCGGCCCTACTACGTCGTCTCGCGTGCGAAGGTGAGCCGCATCCGTGACCTGAGGGCCGCATTGAAAGGCGCGCCGGAGGTGCTGCTCGCCACCGACCCCGACCGCGAGGGCGAGTCCATCAGCTGGCATCTCCGGGAGGTGCTCAAGCCCAAGGTCCCGGTCCGGCGCATCGAGTTCCACGAGATCACCATGGAGGCCGTTCTCCGGGCCATCTCGGAGGCGCGCGACATCGATCTCCAGCTGGTCGACGCGCAGGAGAGCCGCCGCATCGTGGACCGACTGTACGGGTACATGGTGTCGCCCGTGCTCTGGAAGAAGGTGCAGACCGGGCTCAGTGCCGGCCGCGTGCAGAGCGTGGCCGTGCGCCTGATCGTCGAGCGTGAGGAAGCGCGCCGCAGTTTCCGGACGAGTGCGTATTGGAGCCTCGAAGCGCGCGTCGGCGCCACCGGCACGTCGTTCACGGCAACGCTTGCCCGCGTCGGATCGGCGCGGCTCGCCACGGGCAGGGACTTCGACGCGGCAACGGGCAGGCTGAAGGACGTCAGGGCGCGCTTGCTCGACGAGGGTGCCGCCAGCGAGCTCAGGAGCGCGTTGGAGCGGGCGCTTCCCTGGTCCGTCACGTCGGTGGACGAGCGCCCGGCCACGCAGGGCCCGTCTGCGCCCTTCACCACCTCGACATTGCAGCAGGAAGCCAACCGAAAGCTCGGCTTCTCGGCCGACCGAACGATGAACGCCGCGCAGCGGCTCTTCCAGGACGGCATCATCTCCTACCACCGCACCGACTCGACCACCTTGAGCGAGCGCTCCCTCGGGGAGGCGGCCGCGGCCATCCGATCCATGTACGGGGCCGACTTCTACGGCGGGCCGCGCCAGTACCGTACGAAGGTCAAGAACGCCCAGGAGGCGCATGAGGCGATCCGTCCCACCGACTTCGGCCGGACGGCCAATGCACTGCGACAGCACGCCGGCCGCGACGAGGGCCGCCTGTACGACCTCATCTGGAAGCGTGCGGTGGCCTCCCAGATGGCCGACGCCCGTCTCCTGCGCACGACCCTCGAGATCACGGCCGCCGGCCCGGATGGCCCGTGCGTGTTCACGGCATCGGGAAAGGCGGTGCAGTTCCCCGGGTTCCTGCGCGCCTACGTGGAAGGGTCGGACGATCCTGCGGCGGAGCTCGGGGACCAGGAGACGGTCCTGCCCAAGCTCAATGTCGGCGACGCGGTGTCAGCTGATGGGCCGATCGCGCTGGAGGCACTCGACGTGAAGGGTCACGAGACGGCGCCCCCGGCGCGGTACACCGATGCCTCGCTGGTGAAGCGGCTGGAGGAGGACGGCATCGGCCGACCGTCGACGTATGCCTCGATCATCTCGACCATCGAGCGACGTGGCTACGTGTGGCGGCAGGGAAAGGCGCTGGTCCCGACCTTCACGGCATTCGCCGTGACCCAGCTCCTCAAGGAGCACTTCGGCGCACTGGTCGAGCTCGGGTTCACCGGGCAGAT
>JBHENV010000076.1:0-8426 GCA_046261895.1 Candidatus Limnocylindria bacterium | reverse complement strand
GGCGGTCTTCGGCGGCGCCGGCGCCAGCAACGTGGCCCTCGATCTCGGGCTCACGGGCCCCAGCGTTGGGAACGCCAACTCGTGCGCGTCTGGCGCCGTCGCCATCGGCCAGGCCTTCGGCGCCATCCGCGATGGGACGGTAGACGCCGCCCTCGCCGGCGGAGCCGAGGCGCCGCTGGCGCCGCTGACGTTCGGCGCGTTCGCCATGATTCGCGTGCTCTCGCAGCGCAACGACGACCCGGCGCGTGCCTCGCGCCCATTCGACCGGGGGCGCGACGGCTTCGTGATGGGCGAGGGTGCCGCCGTGCTGGCCCTGGAGGAGCGGGAAGCCGCGATGCGACGTGGAGCCCGGATCGTCGCCGAGGTGGTGGGGTACGGCGCCAGCAACGATGCCTACCACATGACCGCGCCCCGGCCCGACGGCCGAGAGGCGGCGCGCGCGATCCAGGCCGCGCTCCGTGACGGCGGGATCCCGCCGGATCGGATTGGGTACCTGAACGCCCACGGGTCGAGCACGCCGCTGAACGAGCCGGCCGAGGCACGGGCCATCAGGGCCGCGTTCGGCGCCATGGCCGATCGGATCCCGGTCTCCGGGACGAAGGGGCTGTACGGGCACGCGCTCGGCGCATCCGGGGCCATCGAGGCGGCCATCACCGCCATGGCGCTCGAGCGGGAGATGCTGCCCGGCACCTGCAACCTGGAGGAGCCCGATCCGACCGTCGACCTCAAGCTGATGCGCGAGGCGACCCCTGCACGCGTCGACGCGGCGGTGTCGACATCCTTTGGCTTTGGTGGCATGAACGCGGCGCTCGTCCTCGCCAGCCACGAGCGCTAGCCGGCCGCCGAGTCCCCCGGCTCAGCCGAGCGTGGCGACGTCAGGGCCCAGGCCAAAGCCTCCTCGAAGGCGGCGGCGCCGGAGGCCTTGTCGACGATCCGCGTCAATCGATCGTCGGAAATCATCGAGGGCAGTGAGCTCGCCACGCTGCCGGTCCAGTAGATGACCGGCATGCGCGGATAGCGGTGGCGCGTGGCCAGGAAGAGCGCCGCGCTCAGCTCGTGCTCGAGTCGCCAGTCGAGGATCACCGCGTTCGGAGGGGCGGCCATGCGGAGCGCGCTCAGGAACGGGAGCGGGAGCCGGAACAGCGATGGAGCGGCGCCGTTGACCTGGCACAGGTCCGCGGCCAGCGTCGCGGCGGCGGGCTCGTCCTCGACGATCCAGACCTGTGGCTTTTGACTCACGTTCCCCATCCCCGCCATGGATCACGATCGGCCCCGCGTGCACGCCGCGTGCCGACATCGTGCGTGACCTCTACCATTGAAGCCTGATGCCCCCCATCCTCCGTCGCCCGAGCCTCACGGTGCTGGTCGACGGCATCCCGATCGGATCGGCCCATCCGGTCGTCGTGCAGTCGATGACGAACACCGACACCGCCGACGCCGACGGCACCGCCATCCAGGTGGCGCAGCTCGCGCATGCGGGCTCCGAGCTCGTGCGCATCACGGTCAACAACGACGCGGCCGCCGAGGCGGTGCCCGTCATCCGCGAAAAGCTCGACAGGCTCGGCGTCGACGTCCCTCTGATCGGTGACTTCCATTACAACGGGCACCTGCTGCTCACAAGGTTTCCGGCGGCGGCCGCAGCCCTTGCAAAGTACCGCATCAATCCGGGCAACGTCGGCACGAAGCGCCGGGACGAGCAGTTCGCGCAGATCATCCAGGTCGCGATCGCGAACGACAAGCCGGTTCGCATCGGCGTCAACTGGGGATCGCTCGACCAGCAGCTCCTCACGGCGATGATGGACGCGAACGCCCTCCTGCCTGAGCCGGCCGGCAGCCGGGAGGTGATGATCGAGGCGATGATCGAGTCGGCGCTGCGCTCGGCGCGGCTGGCCGAGGAGACGGGCCTGCCGCGCGACCGCATCGTCCTGTCGGCCAAGGTCTCCGGCGTGCAGGATCTCGTGGAGGTCTATGCACGGCTGGCGGATCGCTGCGAGTACCCGCTCCACCTGGGCCTCACCGAGGCCGGCATGGGCGCGAAGGGCATCATCACCTCAACCGCCGGCCTTGCCATCCTGCTGCAGCGAGGGATCGGAGACACGATCCGCGTCAGCCTGACACCAGACCCCGGCGGGGACCGAACCGAGGAGGTCCAGGTGGCGCAGCAGGTACTCCAGTCGATGGGCATGCGGTCTTTCCTGCCACAGGTGAGCGCGTGCCCGGGCTGCGGCCGCACGACATCCACCTTCTTCCAGGAGATGGCACGCGACATCCAGGCCTACCTCGTCGCGCAGATGCCCGCCTGGCGCGAGGCACACCCCGGTGTCGAGGAGCTGCGCGTCGCGGTCATGGGGTGCGTCGTCAACGGCCCCGGGGAGTCGAAGCATGCCGACATCGGGATCTCGCTGCCCGGAACGTTCGAGGAGCCCGTGGCGCCGGTCTTCGTGGATGGCGAGAAGAGCGAGACGCTGCGCGGGGACGACATCGTGCCCCGGTTCCTGGCCATCCTGGACGCCTACGTCGAGCGCCGGTATCCTGCGCCGGGCTCCGCCCCCACCAACGCCTGACCAACGCACGAACGACATCGGCGCCGGAGGATTCCCGGACCGCTCCCGACTTCAACGGGACATTTGCTCCTTGCGGAGCGCACGTATTCATGTGATACTTGCTCCATCCAAGTAGCACATTTCGGAGGCACACGACATGCCACGCGCCACCGCACCGAGGCCTCGCTGGTTCGCGTTCGCGCTGACTGCCACCATCGTCGAGCTCACGCTCATCACCGCCTATATCCACCTCACGTTGGGCGGCCTGCTGTTCACGGTGAACGCCGCTGGCTACGCCGTGCTCGCCCTCTCGGTGGCGGCGGGCGCGATTCCCCATCTGACCATGGACCGCTTCAGCTGGCTGCCCCGCATCGCGCTGGCGGCATTTACCGCCGCCACCATTGGCGCTTACCTGGTGATCGGTCCTCACTTCACCCTTGGCTGGGTGGCGAAGGCGGTCGAGGTCGCCATCCTGACCCTGCTCGCCGCCGATGTGATGCGCTTGTACGGCTCGCCGGCCGGAATGGTCCGTGCCGCCATGGCGAGCTTCCATCACGGCCCAGATCGCGGGCCGATGCGGGCCGCTTGACGAGCATCCAGCGGCGGGTGCCCTGAGCGGACGGCCTCGAGAAGCCGGGTCCAGGTTCCCGCCGCCTCTCAACTGCGGGCTCGGCCTTCGTCAGGTCGCTGCGGCCAGAAAGGTCCAGGCGGCGATGGTCACCGCCAGCAGGATGAAGATGATCAGCGCGAGCGGCAGGAAGGCGACGCTCAGCGGCCTCTGTGGCTCCAGCGGCATCCGGCGCTCGGTGCGGGTGGTCGCCGCCTCGTCACGCGTCGCCGGTAGGTTGCGGCTCATGCTCACTTCTCCATGATGGCTGCCAGCTTCTCGTCGAGCGAGGCTGCCGAAATCTGTCCGATCTGTCGCGCCACGATCGTTCCATCGCGGCCGATGAAGTAGGTCTCCGGCGGCCCGAGGATGCCATAGTCGGTGGCCACGCGCTCGCCTGGATCCATCGCCGCGGGCCAGGTGGCCTCGTTACGAGCCATGAAGTCGCGAGCCGCCTCGGATCGATCACGCCACACGATCCCGAGCACCACCAGGCCGTCGTCTTCATGGCGCGCGGCAGCTCCGCTCAGCAGCGGAAACTCCTCGACGCACGGGCCGCACCAGCTCGCCCAGAAGTTCACGATGACCGGGCGGCCCCGAAGGTCCGCCAGCCGGATCGGGTTGCCGTCAAGGTCGGCCAGCGAGAAGTCGGGCGCTGCGCTGCCGATCGCGGTGGGCGTGGCGGGCATGCGCGCCGCCAGCCACGCGCCGAGCAGGGCGAGCAGGAGTACGGGAAGGACGGCCGCCAGGATGAGGTAGCGCCGGCCCAGACGTCGGAGGTCAACTCCCCTGCCGGCGGTCGCGGTGGCGGTCATCCCAGGGTCAGTGCGCCGATCGGTCGTCGTGCGACCCGCGTTCCACCTCGCGCCACTCGTGGTTGGCTGCCCGCACCCACGCAAGCGACCCGAGCACCAGGACGAGGAGGCCCGGAATGGCCAGGAAGGGGTTCGCCAGCTGCTCCTCGCCGCGGAAGGCAAGCCCGGCGCCGAGCAGCGCCACCGACAGCGAGATCACGACCGGGAGGAAGCTGGGTCCGGGCAAATGGACGCCACGCGGCGGTTGCGACGGGCTGCTGGTTCGACCGGCGCGCGAAGTGATCGCGAAGACCAGGCCAAGGATCACGATGATGCCGATCCCCAGGAGGACGAAGCCGATGGCGGTGTCCGGCACGATCAGTCTCCTCTAGCGCAGCAGGTAGATCGTCGAGAAGACGGCGATCCACACCACGTCGACGAAGTGCCAGTACATGCTGACCGCCTCGACGGCGACGTGGTTCCTGGCGCTGAATTGGCCGCGCAGGGTGCGTGCCAGGATGATCGTCAGGCCCACGGCGCCACCGAACACGTGGGCGCCGTGAAAGCCGGTGAGCGTGTAGAAGGTCGTTCCGAACACGCCGTCGGCGATCCCGAAGCCGAGCTGGCTGTAGTCGTACAGCTGACCGAGCAGGAAGAGCACGCCGAGGATCAGCGTGATACCGGTCCACATCTTCAGCTTGCCGGTGTCACCGCGACGAATGGCCCAGACGCCGAACTGCATCGTGAAGCTCGACGCGACGAGGATGGCGGTCAGCGCCCCAGCCAGGGCGATGTCCAGCTCATGCGCTCCCTCGGGCGGTCCCCACGGCCCGGATGTCGTCGCCCGAGCGTTGAAGTACGTCGCGAACAGGCCGCCGAAGAACATCACCTCACTGGCGATGAAGAGCAGCATCCCGAGCAGCGCGGTCGGCATCCCGGAACCACCGTGCTGGATGGCTGCTGCCGGCGCATGCTCCTCGCCGGCGGGATGCGCCTGCATGATGCGGGTGCTCATACGAGGTCGTCGTCCCGTCGCTCGACGTCGCCCGGCTTGTGGCCGCCCTCCTCCTCAAGATCGTCCGGGCGCTCGGCCGCGTGGCCGTGCCCGTGCGTCAGGTAGAAGAGCGGACGCTCGGAATGAATCGGCGGCAATCGGTCGAAGTTGTACGGCGGTGGCGGCGAGGTCGTCGCCCATTCGAGCGTATTGCCCTCCCACGGATCATCGCCGGCGGGCTCGCCATTGATGAAGGTCGCGATCACGTTGATCAGGAACGGGATGATGCTGACCGCGATCATGAAGGCACCGACCGTGGAGACCATGTTAAGGATCGTCCAGCCGGCGTCGGGGCTGTAGTCGGAGATGCGCCGTGGCATGCCGGAGAGCCCGAGCTGATGCATCGGAAAGAACGCCAGGTTGAAGCCGATGAAGTGAATCCAGAAGTGGACCTTGCCGAGCGGCTCGTTCAGCTTGCGGCCGAACATCTTCGGGAACCAGTAGTACGTCGCCGCGAAGACGCCGAACACGGAACCGCCGAAGAAGACGTAGTGCAGGTGGGCCACCACGAAGTACGTGTCCTGGACGTGGAAGTCGATGGGCGGCGAGGCCAGCATCACGCCGCTGATCCCGCCGATCAGGAACATCGACAGGAAGCCGATGGCGAACAGCATCGCCGTGGTCAGCAGCAGCTTTCCCCGCCACAGGGTGCCGAGCCAGTTGAACATCTTGATCCCGGTCGGGATGCCGATGAGGGCGGTCATGAAGCTGAAGAAGGGCAGGAAGACGGCCCCGGTGGTGAACATGTGATGCGCCCACACGCTGAAGCTCAGCAGGCCGATCGCGATGGTCGCGAAGACGAACGCCTTGTAGCCGAAGAGGGGCTTGCGGCTGAAGACCGGCAGGATCTCGCTGACCACGCCCATCGCCGGCAGGATCACGATGTAGACCTCCGGGTGGCCGAAGAACCAGAAGATGTGCTGCCACAGGATCGGGTTGCCGCCGACGGTCGGGTCGAAGAATGATCCGCCGTAGTTGCGATCAATGAAGAGCGCGATCAGCCCGGCCGCCAGGACCGGCGTCGCCAGCAGGATCAGGACCGCGGTCACGAGCACGGTCCACACGAAGATGGGCATCCGGAACAGGGTCATGCCGGGGGCGCGCATCTTGAAGATGGTGGCGATGAAGTTGACCGCACCCAGGATCGACGCGGTGCCGACCAGCGTCAGGCCGATGATCCATAGGTCGGTGCCGACGCCGGGGGCGAACTGGTCATCGGTCAGCGGCGCGTACCCGGTCCAACCTTCCGCGGCAGCACCACCGAACAGGTAGCCCGAGAAGATCAGGAGGCCTCCGAGCGGCAGCAGCCAGAAGCTGAGCGCGTTGATCCGCGGGAAGGCCATGTCCGGGGCGCCGAGCTGTAGCGGCACGATGTAGTTGGCGAAGCCCGACAGCGCCGGAATGATGAACAGGAAGAGCATGATCGTCCCGTGCATCGTGAAGGCCTGGTTGTAGGTGTCCGCATCGACGAACTGCAGGCCCGGCACCGCCAGCTCCGTGCGAATCAGCAGCGCCAGGATCCCTGCGGCGAAGAAGAAGAAGAAGCTGTTGACGATGTACAGGATGCCGATCTTCTTGTGGTCGACCGTCGTCAGCCAATCGAGCACCCACGAGCGCCGATACGTAGCGGTGCGTGGTTCGAGCGTGGTTGTTGCCATGGATCTTCGAGCTCCGGCTACTCGGTGGCGGTCACGTCGCCCACCATCGCCTGCGGATGGGCGTCACAGATGAATCGATAGTCGCCGGCGGGCAGCGCCGGAACGTTGTAGACGATTTCGCCCGGCTCATTCAGGAACGAGCCCGTGAAGAGCGCCTCACCGCCATCGTAGATGGACACGTTGTGCGGCACGCTCTCCTGGTTCTCGAAGGCGATGCAAAACTCGGTCTCGGCCGGAACCTCGAACTCGCCGATGTCGAACTGCGTGTTGTTGGCCTTGATCTCGATCGTCGTCGTGCAATCGCCCTCGCCGGTCGGCGGCGGCGTCTCGCCACTGGCGAGCGCGGCGATGTACTCGTCGTACTCGGCGCGTGGCATGGCGTCGACCACGAACTTCATGTCGGCGTGATCCGTCCCACAGAACTCGGCGCACTGCCCGGCGTAGGTTCCCTCCTCGGTGATGGTGAATTCGAGCTCGTTGGTGCGACCGTTCTCCCCGAGGTTGATCAGGTCGCGCTTGATCAGGAACTGCGGGACGTAGAAGGCGTGATTCACGTCGATCGAGCTGAGCACCACGCGGACCGGCTCGCCGACCGGCACCGCCAACACCGGAGGCTCGCCTCCCTGCGCGTTGACCGTGGGCCCGTTCTCATACGAGAACGTCCAGTTCCACTGGAAGCCTTCGACGTTGACGATAACGCCAGGCTCCTCGGAGCGCGCCTCGACGTCGCCGAGCGTCACCATGCTGACGGCGAACAGGATGAAGACGATGACCGCCGGGATCATGGTCCAGATGATCTCCACCGTCGTATTGCCGTGCAGCTGCTCCGGCAGCGTGTCATCGCCGGGCTTGCGCCGATAGCGGAAGACGGCGTAGATGATGAAGCCCTCGACCGCCACGAACACGATGGCCGCCAGGATCAGGACCACGACGTACAGGTTGAAAACATCCCTGCCGACCTCGGTCTTGGGCTCGGGCGGCAGGAGGCAGCCGGCCAGCAGGCCGATGAGAAGGAGCGGGGCGCCGATGCGGAGCACCGTCCGCAGCCGAGATGTGGCCATCGTTCCTTGCATCAGATGGTCTCGAGGCTCCTGGTTCAACCGACACGTCGTGAGCGCGACGGGCTCAGGCACGCACGCTCAGGCGGGCTGACGGCGGCACGCGACCCATTGTAGCGAAGGCGGTCGAAGCGGTGCGACCAGCAATGCCGCGGACCGCGTGCAGGCCCGAGCGGGATCTGACCGATTGATCAGGGCGTCAATGGCAGGAGGACAGACTCGGCGAGGCACTCCCGCGTGCGGGCCGACGATATTGTGATGGTTTCCGGCCCGAGGATCGATTCGGGCCACGTTCCGGCGATATTTGGGTTCACCGCGAGCGCGAGTCCGCCCCAGGAGGTCACTGATGCCGGTGAGCGAGGGAGATTTCGGTCATTCCCCGCGCGACGGCACCCTTAGCGGATCAGGCGGCTCCGGGCAGCTCCGGGCAGGCAGGATCCTCATGCGGCAGGAGCGGCCGGCAATCACGCTGAAGCGACGCTCGCCGTCATCGGTCCAGCGTGTCATCTGGTTCGCCGCGCTGAGCTCTCCGAGCCAGGTGGCAGCGAGCTCGCCATCGACCACGCCGCAGCGCGTGCTATCACCGAACGACGTCTCTTCCGCGCCGAAGGCGGCCGGATCGTCGTCGGTCGGCCACTCGCGCACCTGCTCCGGCAGGTCGCCTCCCTCGACCGGCTCCCCCGTCGCGTCCCGGACGTAGAGCCGGAAGGCC